>CAZMPL010000482.1:0-2167 GCA_964567805.1 uncultured Pirellulales bacterium
TCGAAATCCAATGAAACCATTTTGTCCGCTGAGTCTGGTTCAGTCAAAAGCGGCAGAAAAACAGAAGGCTCATTCGCAGTTGTTATATCTGTTCCCGAATCAGAATTTGCTGTACAAATCGAAGAAAATACAATCAGGATGCAAAGACAAATAAATATTTGCAGTCCGATTAATATTTTTTCACATCTTTGTTTATGATTATATTTCGTTTTCATTTTATTTATTTCCAAATATTAATCTATCTTAAATGACAGTTTTTTTGTTTCCGTGCCTCTCTTAAGTTCCAAATCGAAAGAAGATAATGAACGAGCTTTTCTTAAAACCTGAAACGCTTTACGGTCATTAATTACACTTTGCCCATTAATAGTCTGTATGATATCACCATCCTTAAGCCCGACAAATTTAGCCATACTCGAACCTTCGAGGCCGCTTATTTTAAGCCCGTCCTCTACGCCGTCAGTCTCATGAGTGGATATCTTTACTGTTTTTAGTATTGCTTCTATTCCGCCAATTTTCGCGAGGAAAGCGTTCTTGTTTACCTGTCGTTCAGTCGGTGATGTAATTTTCACAACTTCCTCATCAGTTGTTTCATCAGGTTTTACTACAGGAGATACATTCGTAAATTCTACAGGTTCAGTATTTTCCTGATTTGTGTCAGTCTGACCTGCAATATATATATTTAATACTTCCTCAAGTCCATCGTTGAGAAGAATTACCCTGTTCCTCTCAATTTTTTCGATACGTGCCCCATCAACTATGTCACCCACGTTGTAAAGGTCCTGGACTTTTGTTTTTACATTTTCAATAATAGCACAACCAATTGCTCCATCACCGGCTACTGTACCAAGCAATCTCAAATCAAGAGGTTTCCTTACTACAGGTTTTGCTACCTGAGAAATAATATTATCCTGTTGATTGTTTTGCGGAGGTACAGAAACTCTGGCTGTATTAAATATGTCACGCTCAAGTATGATATCAGGATTCGTCGAATCAGTGGATTCCTGATTCGGCTCTGATTGTGTCTGCGATGGTTCTGTTTTTCTTACTATTGTATTTTTATAGTCTCTCTCTTCAATAAAATAACTGTAAACAAGATAGACTAAAAGCAGAACCATTACAATATTTGTAACAGGGAGAATCCTGATTAAAATATCTCTCACATTTGTCTTCATAACCATTAATTTAAAATAAACTTAGCTTTCTTCGATATAGTCCTATATTTTTTTAGACTTTCAGGCGATAATTGCAGCAATTACGCCATAACCAATATTCGCTATAACATGAAATAATATCGGTGCTAAAAGCGAGTTGGTTCTGAAAAAAAGCCATCCCATGATTAAGCCGGGGAAAAATGTGATTAGTGATATTGAACTTCCGAGAAGCACAACATGAGAGAGAGCAAATGCTACAGCACATATTATTATACCATACCATTCTAAAAACCTGATTTTTTTACCTGATAAACTACTAAACAGGTAAATTATGTTACTTTGCAAATAACCCCGAAAGAAGATTTCTTCAGGTATCGCGACAAATAAAATTTGATAACAAAACCATATATAGAAACGTCCTTCCGGAATTATAGGACGCATTGGTAATGATACTTTGTAATGGTCCAATAACAAAACACCGATAAAAAGAAGCGGAAAAACCATCGCACATGTGATAAAAAGGATTTTAAATTGCAGCTTTAAATCCCCTGTTCTTAAACCAATTTGACTGAGATTTTTCCTGTGAATTATTGTAGGTATTATAGCCGCTGATATCAAGATGACCGGAACAGCCAGTGTCGTGATTGATTCACTATCATGGAATACAGTTTTTAGAAGTTTGCTTATTCCAATAGAAATAATTGTTATGGCTATTATCTCTATGAATAAAGATTTATAAGTTTTATTGTTTGCTTGATCCAAAATGCAATTATCATCCCAATATCACTTTTATTAATATTCAGCATGACAAAAAAGAATTCGGTCAATTTGAAGTACACAAAAAAACGCGCCCGGCAGGACTCGGACCTGCAACCTTTGGGTTCGAAGCCCAACACTCTATCCAATTGAGCTACGGGCGCATAAATCTTTAGTTTCTATATTATAATTGCAAACAGGGTGAATTGTCGAGATTTTTATGAAAGAAAATCCATTGTATTTTTAATCAAAATACAAAT
>CAZMPL010000483.1:0-2155 GCA_964567805.1 uncultured Pirellulales bacterium
ATAAAGCCTTTACGAAAAAAGAATCGTTTCCAGAAGATGGCGGATATATGAATTATCAAATCAGGGCAAATCTGACATGGATTAGTTCTGATGATCCGTATGAACTGATGGAAAACTTAAAGAAAGCTTTTACAGAGTTCATTATGCCTCCTGAATTGGGAGGGCAAATCAAAACAGAGAGAGAAAGGAACCTGCTCTATGATCGAGCCTTTAGAAGTGTAATGAAGGATTCATTATCATTAAATGTTTTGAAAGACCTTGGAGATTCAATTAATTTGTTAAAAAAATATAGGCGAGATTTGCTATTAGAGATGACCAAAGTTAATGATAGTGTAGTTCGATATAACAGCTTCCTGGACTTAGGTAATCTGCGAGGCATTAATAATGTGACTGAACAAGATAAAGATCAGGCAAAAGCTTATACATTAGAAGCGATAAACATTCTTTCTCAAAATCTTGTGAACTCAAAAATTCCTTTTACTCAATCACCATCATCCGAAATTAGGGTAATTAAAGATTCTCTCGCCAGTCTAAATATTTCACCTGATGAATATATGCAGATATGGATTGATTTTTATCGACCATTAATAGAAAAAAAAGACGCATTGATTTTAGCACTTTGTAATCCAGGTTTTGAAGCTGGGCGTCGGGTTAGTAATCGGAATTCGGATGAAATTAAAATAAAATGGTATCAGCTTTTAGAACAAATAGAAGATATATTTTCAACCAATAACAACGAAACAAAAATTATAACATCCCTGAGTTTGGTACGTGACTCAATGGTACAAATAAAACAACAATTTCCGGATTTATTTATTGTTAAACCATCAGCTTTAAATGTCACGATGCTTCTTAATAAAAAGGACTGGTTGGTTCCAGTAAACTCGATTGTTGGAACTACATTCGATACGTTGAAAGCAAAACAAAAAGGTGATATGTTATGGATAGGCTTGTTATCCGAATCTAAATTGGGACAAATAACATATAATGCTACTATATGTCTTGCCGGTATTAACCTGAAAACGAAAAAATTAAATACATTATATCAGGCAGATATTCCGATTACTCCGGGGCCAAGTCCAACGCAGCTAACCAGTTTGGAAATTAGTAACAATGCTATATATGTTTCAATAAAAGATGGAGGTATTGTTGGTTTTCCGATATCTAAAGCAGAAACTAAAGAATATATAAAGAATCCTGAAAGATATTCGCCGGAAAACGGATTGCCTTCAATGTATGTTTCTTCCATTGCTGTGGAAAAAGATAAACTATGGGTAGCATATGGAGAAAGATTTCACGAAAGCGGCTTAGGCATTTACGATACAAAAACAGGGAAATGGGAATCGATATTTTGCAGTACAACAAAAGGTACGCCGCCGTTCAATTCAGGTACACCATATGAAGTTAAGGATATAACCTTTGTTGCTCCGAATAAATTTTTCTTTATACTGAATGGCAAGTTGTCAGGTGCATCTGATTTTACTAAATGGTCGGGGCTATGGGAAATGGATACGAATAAGTATGCAACTAATCAAATTGATATTGGTAATGGCGTATTAAGTTCAGGTACACCTGTATTGGGAATATTTGGAAATAAATGGTGGTTATGGAGTTCGAATAATTCTCGTATGGCGGAATTTGATATTGTTTCAGAAACACACAAATATATCAACTGGGATCCGTATAAAGGTCATAGAGGCCATGATAATCGTGGATTGACTTCGGCTGCAATTCATAATGATACTCTTTGGGGGCAGTGGGGTGATAGCCAGGTAATAAAAATACGTGTAGGGAGCAAACTTGAAGAAGCTGAATTAATAAGTAATAACCTTCTTGATGGTCAACCAGTCTGGAAGTTTGTAAGTACAACATATGGATTGGTTGGAGTTGGAGAGGGAATTGTGGGATTGATTAAAAACGAAAATATGGATAAATAATTTTGCGGAGCAATGAGAATTATGCGAGTTAAAAATTGTATTCGTTCTTTGTTTTTAGTATTAGTCTTTACAGCTTATACATATGCTGAATCCGCAGATGATATAAGTATTGCATTGATTATGGACAAATCATCAGGCATGGATAATTTACCTTTGTATTCGTTGCTTGAAGTGGAATTATCACAAAAGGAAGGCGTTAAGCTGCTTGAACGAGCCGC
>CAZMPL010000484.1:0-1542 GCA_964567805.1 uncultured Pirellulales bacterium
GTAAGTGTTCACAGAAAAACCGTATTTTTGTCATTGAAATAACGTATAAATGGTTACAATTAACGTAAGCAATTCGAATATAAATATAAAAATGGGTGGCAGCCTCATCCTGTTTTTTTTCAGGATGGGGATGGCCCGCCATGCTCGCGCATAGTCGCGGCAGGAAAACTTACGCCAAGCCATCCCCAAACTGCGTTTGAGGCTGCCACCCATATTATTTTTGTCAAAGCGAGTCCTATATAGACGACATCGAACACCTCAATCTCAATCCCTTATGTGCTTGAGATGTGTGAACGGTTACAAGATTTTTTAATCGAGGAAATAGGATTGAGTTTTTTTATTCTCTCGCAATATTTGTAAAGCCCTGTGAATTCTCGACTTAACTGTACCTAATGGTATATTGAGAGCCTGTGCGGTTTCTTCCTGACTCATATCATCTATATATTTCATCAGTAAAACCTCGCGAAGCTCTTCCGGCAAAATACTTAAAACCGCCGCAAGGTCTCTGGAACTGATATCACCTGTATTGGATTTGAGATCAGTCGATTCATCAGAAATATCATTTTCAGTACTGAATTTAAGATTTTTCTTTTTTATATTTAGTGAAACATGCTTAACAACCGGATAAAAAAAAGTCGTCATGGAAGCGGTCAGCTTGAAACCCGGAAATTTTCCCAATAAATAAGTAAAAGTTTCCTGCAGAACATCGAGAGCGTCATCCCGGCTGCCGGTAAATCGCCATGCAAGATTGAAAACCCAGTCACGATAACGATAATATAGGACCTCGAAGGCTTCAGATTGCCCTTTATTAATCTCGTCTATCAGTTCCTGGTCAGATTTCATTAACGTTCTCTTAATCCCTCAAAAATTAACGTCTGCGCCGCAACCGCACCGACACAAAACCTTTCGGACACAGTTTAGCTGTATAGACAGTGATTTTCAATAACTAACCGCGGAGTACGCAGGGAACGCAGAGAAAAAAGTATATAACTTCTTTGTGTAAAAAATGTTATGTAAATCAGGTATCTTAAACAATAATTAATGTTTTATATTGATATGTTACGATAGTTGATGCTTGCTGATTGTAATTATTTTATATTTACAATTATCTCTGCGTTCCCAGCGAACTCCGCGGTTAAATAAATAAGTTAGAATTAAAGTACATATCCCGGCATACCGATAAGTAATTCAGCAAGAATATTTTTCTCCCCTCCGGAAAACATCGGGTAACCAACCATTATCCGATGTTTTCGATTTTTAAAACATCGCAAAGATTATAAAATTCTGCGTTTTCGAATTGATCTGACAAATCCGATACCTATTGCACCTAAAAGAATAGCACCAGGAGCAGGAATAAAAGCGCCGCTTACGCCGACCGACCATTCTTCGGGACCGTCAACATTTCCAAGAACACCACCTTGAGCGCCGAACTTTGAGTATAAATACACATAATATAAACTTTCGTCATAATCTTCAAATCCGGGTATTAATGCAGAAACGTCAGTCGAACCACCTCCTGCTGTTAACGAATAATCCATCTTA
>CAZMPL010000484.1:1552-2150 GCA_964567805.1 uncultured Pirellulales bacterium
TAATCCAGTCACCTGCACTAAATGAATATATAAGTGATGCAGGCCCGGAAAATGTATTTGTAGATGGATCAAAGCTATGCAATACATCGCTTGTTGCAACAAAAAAACGTAAATCATCGAGAGACAAAAGTTCATTACTTGAGCCTACATTCTCATTAATATCCAGAAGAAATTCACGATATATTATACCACCAATATTTACAGACGGTACAGAACTTAAACTGATCGCTTTAGTCCAAGTATCAACTTCATCATATTGCGTAGGTCTGAAATTTGTATTATATCCCTGAACAGTTGAAGAGCTTGCACTTTTAACATTTAAAAATGCGTCAGTAACACCCGTACCCCCATTGACTGAAAATTGGTAAAATCTTGCCGTCCCAATCATACCCGAACTGCCTGCTGTTGTTAAATCAAGCGTAGTTGCAGAAAATCCCGGAAGACTTCCCACTGCTAACAAGATACAAAAGGAAAATAACTTTCTCATAACCCAGTTCCTAAATAAAACGTCCATATTTAGTTAAAAGCGTATAATGAGAATTCTCTCCTTAAAATTCATTTAATGTGTGTTTAAATGAATACACACTCCTCTTGTTGT
>CAZMPL010000485.1:0-2144 GCA_964567805.1 uncultured Pirellulales bacterium
ACTAACAGAAAACGGCATTTCACCGAGAGGAATACCTGGATCAGGGCGAGGTTTGGTATGTGTTGATAGTGACGAACATGATCAGGAGGGACATATCACTGAAGACCTCGAATTGCGAATTAAAATGGTAGATAAAAGGCTTAAAAAACTTGATTTAATAAAGCAGGAAACCGTACCTCCAACATTGTCAGGGCCGGAAAATTACGAAAATCTTGTTATTTGCTGGGGTTCGACTTTTAATATAATTTGTGAAGCGGTAAATAATCTTGGCAGGAAAGATACGGCTGTTCTTTATTTTAGTCAGGTTTATCCTTTACATGACGGCGCAATCGAACTGATTAAAAAAGCCAAAAAAACAATTGTTGTTGAAAACAACGCTGCATCGCAGTTTGCGAGACTTTTAAAAATTCATGCGGATGTCAATGTTGACCATAATATTCTGAAATACGACGGACTTTGTTTCGCCTCGGATAGTCTTGCCGAAGAACTCCGCAAATTGCTTTAGGGGATTATTATGAAAAATGGAAAATATGATATAGATGATATTGACATTGCGTGGTGTCCCGGTTGCGGCAACTTCGGTATTTTGAGCGCTCTTAAACAAACTTTGGAAGAATTGAAAATCGAGCCAGCTAATCTCGTCCTCGTATCGGGTATTGGGCAAGCCGCAAAGATACCACATTATCTTAAGACTCATTTTTTTAATGGCTTGCATGGAAGGGCACTGCCGCCAGCTACGGCTATTAAAGCGAGTAATCCTTCTTTAACCGTAATAGCTGAGAGCGGCGATGGTGATATGTATGGTGAAGGCGGGAATCATTTTATTCATACAATCAGAAGAAATCCCAATATCACAAATATAGTGCATAACAACATGGTTTACGGCCTTACGAAGGGGCAGGCGTCACCAACGAGTCAGGTTGGCTTTGTAACTCCGGTTCAGGTGGCGGGAGTAATTCTTGAGCCTTTCAATCCTTTGGCGGTAGCAATTGCCCTAAACGCTGGTTTTGTTGCCAGAGCATTTATAGGAGATAAGGAACAAACTGTAGAGATTTTCAAAAAAGCAATCAATTATAAAGGTTATGCTCTTGTTGATGTATTTCAGCCTTGTGTTACTTTCAATAAATTAAATACTTACCAGTGGTTCAGGGATAATACATATTATCTGGAAGATTCTCATGATTGCCATGACAGGAATGCGGCATTTAAAAGAGCGACTGAATCCGATAAATTACCGCTTGGCATTTTCTATGTAAATCCGGATAAAAAGCCTTTTGAAGATAATACAGGTATGTATGAACAGAATACCATGCCGCTTTTTAGCAGGGAAGTAGATTACGACAAACTCGAATCGCTTATTGGCAAATATGCTTTGGAATAAATAATCGAAAAAATA
Source organism: uncultured Pirellulales bacterium (assembly GCA_964567805.1). Lineage (GTDB taxonomy): Bacteria > Planctomycetota > Phycisphaerae > Sedimentisphaerales > Anaerobacaceae > JAFGPS01. The sequence continues at coordinate 1,397 of CAZMPL010000485.1, forward strand.
CAAAGCTGGAGAAAAGGGACTTACGGAAGTTATCCCACCGAAGGCAAAGATCATAGCTGAAATCAAGGTTCTTAAGAGAATAGAAAAGAACTAACTTAAAAAATCACGTCTTTTCATTGTTTTTGCGGAGAATGTCGATATAATTCACAGTAGGGTGTGCTGTGCACACCATTTTTGAGTTGGTGTGCACAGCACACCCTGCATAACTACCAGACTCTTGTCATTCCGTACTTGATGCGGAATCCCAAAAAGATAATTCTGGATTCCCGCCTTCGCGGGAATGACAAATATGATGAAGAATTTATATTTTGAATAGGAAAATTTGATGGCAAAGAAATCAAAAGGTGAAAAGATTGTTCTCGCTTACAGCGGCGGATTAGATACGAGTGTTATATTACCATGGTTGAAAGAAACCTATGGTTATGAAGTAATCGCGTTCGCGGCGGAATTGGGGCAGGGCGATGAATTACAGGGTATCAAGAAAAAAGCACTCGCAACCGGTGCGGTAAAGTGCATTGTTAAAGATTTGCGCAAGGAATTTGTGGAAGATTATCTCTGGCCGATGCTCAAAGCAGGGGCGGTTTATGAAAATGGCTATCTGCTCGGAACAAGTATTGCAAGACCTCTTATCGCGAAATACCAGGTCGATATAGCTCATCAGGAAGGAGCAACAGCCGTAGCTCATGGTGCTACCGGCAAAGGCAACGACCAGGTGCGTTTCGAGCTTACTTTTATGGCTCTCGACCCA
>CAZMPL010000486.1:0-2132 GCA_964567805.1 uncultured Pirellulales bacterium
AGGCTTATAGGTTTCGTTACGTATTATTGATTAATAGCTTACAAAGAAATCCCCATTTTAGCTACTAAAAAGAGGATATGGCTTTTCAGATGAATAATTGCGCAAAGTTTTGCGTTCTCATGCGTATCTGAATATAGGAAACAGTTGTTTTCTTAAGAATTATTGCGAAGTCAGGTTTTTTAGCTTATAATTCCTTTGGATTGAATAGTTTATAGAAAAACGAAAAGAGGAATACAAAAGATGCCTATACTAATAATTATTGTTTTTATAGTTCTTATTATTGTCAGTGGATATTTCAGTTACCTCAGTGCCAAAAAACGCCGCGAAGCAATGCTTACTTTAGCCGCTAAGTTCGGTTTGCAGTTCAATCCCGGCCAAGACAGAAATATCGCAAGAGGATATAGTTTTCTGGATAAATTGCGAGCGGGAGATAATCAATACGCTTTTAATGTACTTTCCGGGAAATTCAGGGATAATGATATAATTGTTTTCGATTTTCATTACGAAACCCATTCCACTGATTCCAAGGGACACAGGCAGACTCACCATCATTATTTCTCATTTTTTATTCTTACTATGCCAATAATATTTCCTGAATTGAAAATCGGTCGGGAAGGATTTTTCTCTAAAATCGGGCAGTCTCTCGGCTATGATGACATAGATTTCGAGTCGCATGAATTTTCCCGTAAATTCTGTGTTCGCTCGAAGAATAAGAAATTCGCATACGATTTCTGTAACGCCCAGATGATAGAATATCTTTTGGCTAACGATGACCTGACGATAGAAGTTGAAAATCATGCTCTTGCTATATCTTTTGACCCAAGGTTGGAACCGAGGGAAATAGAAAAGAATCTTGAAAGGCTTGTGAAAATTCGTTCTATTATACCGAATTATCTTTTTGAAAAAGTTTAGTGAGATAAGCAGGAAAATTTTAATGGAGCATTTTGCTATATTTATTGTATTAGGAGTTGCCATCGTCGCGATGGTAATTGCCTCTATTTTCGAGGAAAAGCGTCGCAGGGCGATGAGCAAACTTGCTGAAAAACTTGGCCTGGGTTTCTATAGAGGCAAGCAAAGCGGGATAATTCGCAAATACAGCTTTATAAATAAGTTTCAACATGGAAGAAACAAGTATGCGACCAATTCTTTATATGGTAAATATCGAGACCATGAAGTTAATGTTTTCGATTATCATTATACTACTGGTCATGGCAAAAATACTAAGCATCATCGTCTATCGTTTTTTCTCATGGAGATTCCGGTCGTGCTTCCAGAAATAATGATAGTTCCTGAAGGAGTGTTTTCAAAAATCGGCCAGGCTTTGGGATATGACGATATAGATTTCGAGTCGCACGAATTTTCTCGAAAATTTTGTGTTCGTTCGAAGGATAAAAAATTTGCTTATGATATATGCAATGCTAAAATGATTGATTATCTTTTATCGAATACCGGCTTGAGTATAGAAATTGAAAATAACGTTCTTGCGATTTATTTTAACCGGAGACTTGCACCGGAAAATATCGAGCAGAACCTTAACCATTTGATAGAAATCAGGTCACTTATACCTGACTATCTTTTTAACAGGAGATAATTATGCCCGCTGAATTTATACCGCTAATCATAGTTGGTGCATTTATTTTGCTGCCGATTATATATGTAGTTCTGACATACAATACACTCGTTGCGTTGCGTAATCATATCGCGGACTCATGGGGCAATATCGATACAGAACTGAAACGCCGCTATGATTTGATTCCGAATCTTGTCGCGACAGTTAAAGGATACGCCGCACACGAAAGGGAGGTTTTTGAGCGTGTCACTCAACTGCGTGCACAGTGCATGGCAAATAAAGGCGCGATTAATGAACAGGCGATTAACGAAAATTTACTTGCCGGTGCAATACAGAAACTTTTAGCGGTAGTGGAGAATTATCCAAAACTCAAAGCTGACCAGAATTACCTCGAACTGCAAAGAGAACTCGTTAATACCGAGGACCGCATACAGGCGGCTCGCAGATTCTTCAACGGCAACGTGCGCGACTACCGCAATAAATGTGAAACTTTCCCAAGCAGTATAATCGCGAGTCTGTTCGGTTTTGAAAAGAAGGACTTCTTTAACATTGATCCATCAGT
>CAZMPL010000487.1:0-2132 GCA_964567805.1 uncultured Pirellulales bacterium
TGAAAATGAGGGTTTAAAATAGGTAAGGTGACATTTAGGAAGACTATCTTAACCACGAATAAACACAAACAGAAATGAGATTTGTCATGCTGAATGAAATGAAGCATTGCTACTCTGCGTAGTAGCCTACACTACGAAACACGAGCTGGGCTATAGAAGGAGAAATTACGTTTGCAACGAGTAATAATTTTCTAAAGCCATATCCTTCGGCAACGCATCAGGATGACAAAGTCGAGGTATGCTGTCATGCTGAATAAAATGAAGCATCTGGGCAGCGAATATTTACAAGCGCAACATTAATTACATTCATAAGCCAGATTCTTCGCTCTGCTCAGAATGACATACATTAACTAACGAGTAATTTTCAGGTTCGGCAGAGCTTTTTGCAATTCTTCTAGCTGCTGGTCAGTGATATCTTTACTAATACAAGTCGATAGGTACCTGTTGAATGATTCCCAATTTAGGAAGAAATTTGCGTAGATATTCTATTTGTTCATTTGATATATTTTCACAATTTATAATAAATAGTTTCTCAAGATTTGACAATCTCTTTAAAGCTTCAAGGTTGGATACTTGAGTATTATTAATTGATAAAACCTGCAGACTTGTCATATTTTCCATCGGTTTAAGGTCAAGTATTTTTGTATTAGCTATGTTAAGCTGTTGGAGATTTGTTAATCCACTAATCGGCTCAAGATTTGATATCTGAGTTCCAATAAGATCAAGATTATGCAGGTTTATCAATCCTCTTAAATGTTCAAGAGAGGATATTCTGGTTTCATGAAGATTAAGATATTTCAGATTTGTCAAATCCTGAAGCGGTTCAAGATTTGAGACCTGAGTTCCACGAAGATTAAGTGTTTGCAGATTTATAAGTTGTTTTATCGGCTCGATATCAGTTATTTGAGTATAACTAACTTCGAGCATTTGCAGTTTTGTTAATTTTCTTATGGGATTAAGGTTGGAAACAGTAGTACCCGAAAGCCTGAGTGTTTGCAGATGAATAAGATTACTCACGGGCCCAATATCATTAATATTGGTCTCATCAAAAACTAATTCTGTGAGATTAGTAATATTCTTTACAGGTTCGAGACTGGTCACAGGAGTTCTCAAAAAATTAAGCTCTTTCAATTTATACAGTCCTTTTATCGGTTCAAGGTCGGATATAGGAGTCTCCATTAAATTAAGTTTTTCAAGGTTAATAAGTCCTGAAAGCGGTTTAATGTTATTAATACATAAGCCGCTTAAATTAAGCTCTTGAAGATAAATAAGCTTATCAAGCGAACTCAAATCGATATATAATCTATTGTCGATATCTAATATTCCATGCGAGGCAAGAATCTTAATTAATTTTGGTAAAGTTCTTTGAGGAAAATGGTTCAACGTCAAGGTAAGTTTCTGCAGATTCGTAAATTTCTCAAGCAGCTTGATATCGGAAAGCTCTTTACCATTAATTTCAAGTATTAAGATTTTCTTATAATCTTCGTCAATAAGATAGTTAGGATCTTTGTTAAGTTGTTTCGCCGCTTCTTCTCGTATTATTCTTTCGCTTTCAAAATCGGGCTTTGGTTCCCATCTGAGAATTGAAATAGTCAAAGAAACTATCACGAACAATACAAAGCATATAGCAGCGATTATATATTTTCGCTTAGAAGATTTCTTATTCAAATTGTTTTGTTCTGTTTCTTTATTCATTTCCTTATCCTGTCCGCAGATTACACAGATTCACGCAGATTAAACACAAAATGTTTATATTATATCTGCGTCTTTCTGCGTCATCTGCGGATTCTTTAAACTCGTTTCGTTTTTCATCTGATTATTTCACAATTCGGCAAAGCTTCTTTTAAATCTTCGATCTGCTCATTTGTTATGTTTGGACAACTCATAATCCACAGAGTCTCTAAATCTTTGAGATTCTTTAACGGCTCAAGACTGGAAATAGCAGCGTTGTTAATTATAAGTGTTTGAAGCTTTGTTAATTCCGTTATATCCTTAAGGTCTGTTATTGAGGTATTTTGGAGTTGTAATCTCTGTAGATTCTTCAATTCTTTAAGCTGCCTCCAATCTGATATCGAGGCACCATAAATATTTAGAGCCTGAAGATTTTGTAAATTCTTTAATGGTTTAAGATC
>CAZMPL010000488.1:0-2129 GCA_964567805.1 uncultured Pirellulales bacterium
CCATTATATCATTATAACTTTCCCTCATTTTTACGCAAGAAAAAGAGATTTTCAGTTTAATGAACTACAAAATGGTTACATCTCAAGTTACTGGGTGGCAGCCTCAAGCATAGCTTGGGGATGGCTTAAGACGAGTTTACCATCCCCATTCTGATAAATTATATCAGAATGAGGCTGCCACCCATTTAAAATATTATTCAAATGAAAGATATGGATTAGAAAACACATTGGCCTGAAGCGCAGCCGCCGGAATATTCGGAATCAGCGACAATAAGTTTCTTTTTATGTTTGTTAGTTTTCTTTTCTTTGGCGCCGAAACTTAATACCTGCCGGTCTTTACTGCCGTATCGGTAAACAGTAATACCCTTGCATTTTAATTCGTGGGCTTTGAGATAAATATTTTTAATATCTTCGACTGTCGCGCTTTCAGGCAGATTAATCGTTTTGGAGACCGCGTTGTCACTATATTTCTGGAAGGCGGCCTGTATTCGCAAATGTTCGATTGGCTTGATATCGAAAGCGGTGACGAAAATTCTTTTGAGTTTTTCAGGTATATGTTTGATAGATTGCAGCGAACCTTTTTTGGCAATCTTCGCCAAAACTGATTCTTTGTAAAAACCTTCTTTTTTCGCCGTTTCTTCGAAGACGGGATTAATCTCGAAAAGCTTTGTTCCGGCCAAAACGTTTCTTACGAAACTTATCGCAAATAAAGGTTCTATGCCGCTCGAACATCCGGCGATAATACTTATCGTCCCGGTAGGCGCGATTGTATTTACCGTAGCGTTGCGAATTTTCATTCCCTTTTTAAAGTAAATTGATTTTTTGTAATTTGGAAATACTCCTCTTTCCTTAGCAAGCTGCATCGAAGCGCATATCGATTCTTTATGAATAAATCGCATTAGTTTTTCTGCCAATCTCAAAGCATCTATCGAATTATACGGTATTCCAAGTAATATGAGCATATCAGCAAAGCCCATGACACCCAGCCCGATTTTGCGATTCGCAAGTGTCATTTCGCGAATTTCAGGAATCGGATATTTGTTTACCTCAACGACATTATCCAGAAACCTGATTCCCCAGTGAACTGTATCTTTAAGCTTTTCCCAGTTAACATTTTCATTATTAATCATTTTCGCGAGATTTATCGATGCAAGATTGCAGCTCTCGAAAGCAAGAAGAGGAAGTTCGCCGCACGGATTTGTTGCTTCGATTTTTCCGATATGAGGCGTGGGATTTTTTTTGTTTATCTCGTCGATAAAAACGAGGCCCGGATCGCCGGTTTGCCAGGCGGCTTGTGTTATCATATCGAAAAGAATTTTAGCTTTGATTTTACCTGTTCTTTTGCCGCTTGTCGGGTCTTTAAGATAGCAGAATCTGTCTGCTTTTACATCTGAGAAAAATTTATCTGTCACCGCAACAGAAAGATTGAAATTTTCCAGCATACCTGAAACTTTTTTAGCCTGAATAAATTCCACGATATCAGGATGGTCATAGCGAAGTATTCCAATATTAGCTCCTCGTCTGCGGCCTCTCTGGACGATTACTTCAGTTGCTTTATCGAAAATAGTCATAAAAGATACAGGCCCTGAAGCTCCACCTTTAGTCGGATGCAGCAGAGCGCCTCTTGGCCGAAGGTGCGAGAAATTAAAACCCGTCCCGCCGCCGTACTGGTGAACTTTAGCCATGTTTTTAAGAGCCTCGAAAATCCCGTCTATGGAATCTTCCACAGGCAAAACAAAACACGCCGATAGTTGGCCGAACGATGTGCCGGAGTTCATAAGAGTTGGCGAGTTGGGCATGAATTCGAGATTGCTCATCATGCTATAGAATTTATCCCGTGCCTGTGCTATGCTTATACCTGATTTGAAATTACCCTGAACCTGTGCGTTATGCGAAGCAACTCTTTTGAATAATTCGGATGGCGTTTCGATAATATTCTGGTTGTTATCCTTTAATAAATAACGCCTCTTCAAAACTTCCATTGTATTAGCTGGAAGATTCAAGTCATTCTTCACTTTTCCAAAAGGAACTTCTAAGTCACCGTGTTTTCTCATCTTTTTCGCCATTTTATGCTCAGCTAAAATATTATTCATTCAGCCATCCCCAAGCTTCGCTTGAGGCTGCCACCC
>CAZMPL010000489.1:0-2120 GCA_964567805.1 uncultured Pirellulales bacterium
CCATACTCCACCTTCACCTTTGGTCATGTCTTGTGCAGTACCGGCGATAGCGACCTGAACTTTTGTTGCGTCAGGGGCATTGAACTGGAAGGTGACCTTATTGTCAGCTTCGATCCTTGGGAACTGCCTGCCCGGGAAATTGTAAGGGTTAGCATGTGCTGTACCGGCTACCGAAGGTGATAATGCCGCGGTGTTACCCATCTGCGCCCAACATGTAACGCTGAATAACATTAACATTGAGATAACAAACAAAACTCGTTTCATAATTTTTCTCCTTAAACAGTGTTATTAAAATATTTTATGACACTTCTTCGATATTACGCATCGAATAATTTAATCCTTAAACATAAGCGGTGCCATTTGATAAAGGCTTCTTCTCCATGACTGGAACTCATGAGCGGTATCGGGAGAGACATAGAACACGGCATTGACACCGGCTTCTTTCATTGCATCTACATTTGCCTGTGGTCCGGCGTTGTTTGCTGTACCACCTCTATCGCCTCTTCCAGCGCCGCCGCGGTTTCCGCCAATTTCACGGCTGCCGTAACTGATGAATAATAATTTGACTTTATTTTTGAAATCAGGATTGTTATTAACATCATTCATAGTAATTGAACCGCCGCTAAACAATCCTATGTGTGAGAATACATTAAGGTTGGCTAAAGTGATTGTCTGAGTTTCCATGCCGCCCATCGAAAGGCCTGTCATTCCACGATGTGCCTGGTCAGCGATTGTTCTGAAATTTGCGTCAATATATGGAATCAGTTCGTCAATAAGAACCGTCTGGAACGGTTCGATTTTGAATAGTGCCATTTGGCCAATCTTAACATCGTTGGTCATGCCGTAAGTATTCACGATAATAAAAGGTTTGCATTTTCCTTCTGCAAGAAGGTTGTCCATAATCAAATTAGCATGTCCCTGATTAGTCCATGCGGTTTCGTCTTCACCCCAGCCGTGCTGCAAATAAAGTACCGGATAGCGTTTCGACTGGTCCTTTTCATAATCCGGTGGAGTGTAAACAAATGCTCTGCGTGACGTGTTCGTACTTTTCGATGGGAACAGAATCTGCTGAACCTTGCCGTGAGGGACATCTTTGAGTGTATAGAAATCCTGATCCTTCGCCGGAATTTCTATGCCGCTTTCCCAGCGAATAGAACCATAGAAATTTAATGTTCCCGGATCGTTAAATGTTCCGCCGTCAATTGTAAGATGGTAATAATGGAAACCTTCATCCAGCGGCCCGGCTGTTGTACCTGTCCAGTAACCATCATCGCCTTTTGTCAGGACTGTACCGCCGCGCCCGCCAAGACCGAGACTTACAGTTACGTTCTGTGCCTGCGGCGCATGAATGCGAAATCTTGCATATCCCTGCGAGTTGACTTGCGGATACTCTTCGTAAGGCTGGTTTAAAGTGGATGGTTTGAAATCATCCTTGATTTCTGTTTGTGCAATACAGATTCCACTAACCAGCATACCTGTCAGTAAAATGAAGAGCAGTGTTTTTTTCATTAAATGACCTCCAAAAACGTTTATGTTAAATTAACCTAATTTAATCAGAAAGTAAAATGTAAATAAAAATAAAACGAAGCAATCTTCAGGCCTTAAGCTTAGTGAAGATTGCTTCGTTATTTTGCTGCTCGAAAATAAATGTTTTCGAGATTTATTTAATTATCTAATAGCTCAATCCTGGAACATAAGCGGGGCCATCACATGCAAACTTCTACGCCATGTCTGGAATTCGTGAGCAGTACCTTCTGAAACGTAGGAAACTGCCTTGATACCGGCTGCATTAAGCGCATCGGCTGCAGTTTTGACACCAGCTGGATTCTCTTTACTTCCGGCGCTCATGAATACGAGTTTGACTTTTGACTTATCCGGGAGTTGTGATTCAGAGATAGTACCACCGCTAAGCAGGCCGATATGTGAGAATATTTCTGGATGAGGAGGAGCAATTTGACTTGTTTCCATACCACCCATAGAAAGACCAGCCATACCGCGTTTTAATGGATCGTTAATTGTGCGGAAATTTGCATCGACATATGGAATCAGTTCATTAAGCAGAACTGTCTCGAAGCCGCCGCCCATCATACCGCCGCCCATGATACCGCCGCCCATCATAC
>CAZMPL010000490.1:0-2118 GCA_964567805.1 uncultured Pirellulales bacterium
CGACAGACTCATTCAAAATACTATGAATAGTCGTTTCTTTATCATTCAAAAACAATCCGTTGTGCTTAGTAATAAAATTTTTTATAGTCTCAATATTACACGAGAACATACTATCAAATTCTGCACCGACACTTCTAATGGCAGCTTGAATATTAATCGGTGTTATGTAAAACAATATTTTAATCTGAAGGCTTCTGATCAGGTTTATAATATCTCCTAATTTAAGTAATCTTGGATGATTGTCGAGAATTTGATATAAATAAAAATATATAAAAAGCTCTTTTCTTCTTTCATCCTGTGATACATTCAGGATATCTTTGTTTACTCTTAATCGCTCAAATTCTCCAACAGTTTTCAGGTTACTTAACGGATATTTAACCGAAATATCTTCGAAATCATTCATCTTTTTATGACTTCTATAATATCTTTTTAATCCTTTTTTCGAATAATAACGAGTCAGTAAATTAATTTCTTCGTTAAATTGCCAATCCGGCTGCATATGCCACTGCGGCGAAAAACTACGTAAATTCAAAGGGACTATAACAAGTTTCGGACAATGCCGTGTCACTTTTAATGTATTCAGGATATGAAAAAATATTTCCATATGATAAGCACCATGGGATATTTCAACCAAATGTGCTTTTCCCTGAAGTTCATCTGCCAGCATCTTTCCGGTAGTTCTTTTATCTGTATCTTCATGTGCGGCCCTGAGAACAGTCGAGTCACCAAGATACAGTATATCCGGGCAAGTATCACTTCTATCTAATTCGTCGATAATTTTATCAAGTATTCGATACTTTCTTCCGAATAATCTATCACCCAAATCATTGATACTTCTAATAATAAAAGACTGTTTATTATCCATGAGTCCTGATGATATCATTTTCAACTGTGAAACTCCAATCACTGTAAACGCTATGGATGTATTTCTCCAGCGATTCAAGTGTTGGATAATCATTCTTACCTACAAAACATCGCGCGTCATCAATAAGAATTATGTGTTTTGGCGCAAATGGATGTTTTAATACACACTCCAATTCCTGCATTATAGGCGTTTCCAAATCCCCCATGGCGGTTGAGCCGCCCGAATAATGGGCATCAAGCCAGAAAAGACAAGGTTCGTTAATTTCCTTCATAATCTGCGGCAAAACCTCCCCGCTTTGACCATGAAGAATATTAACACCTGGATAGCCGGAAAATCGCTGTTTCGCATTTTGATAATATTTCGAATCAAGCTCTATAGAATAAATATTTTGAACATAAGGCATAACGGCATAAACCATTTTCCCTTTATATGTTCCTGTTTCAATAAATATTTTCGGAGAATATTTTTTAAGATATTCGATAATAACCTGTTGTTTGCCGAAATTGGGCATAGGGCCGTTGGCACCGCTGTTTTTCCATAGAATGTATTTCTTTTTGAGCTGGTTTTCTCGATGAATTCTTGCCAGGCTTCCAATCGGTGTGGTACGTTCAAGAAAGTATTTTACGTTGTCTATTAATTTTGTCACTTATATATCCCTGTTTTATAATTCAACTATTATAAACGTTCTGTTCCTTTTTCAACCTGAAATACTCTTTTCCACAACCCGGAGCTGAAGGTTTGTTTTTCGAGATAAACTCTATATCAAACCTGTAATTCTGTTTGTATTTTTCATTTAGAGCTTCGACTGTATGTTCTGCTGTGCCATAATGCTCATTCATTGTTGTTGTATTCACCATATTGACCTGTACCGCACTGGCACATAACTTCTGGAAGTAAATATAATCCGGCACTTTAGATGGATTTTTCTGAGCCCAGCGGCAAGGCCATGATTCGAGCTTGTTCGGGCTGTAAATAAATCCAAAACGTTTTAATATTTTTCCACGTAATTTCTTATTCGCAAGAAGCTTTATGAGAAGCGATTTCGTTCCGAACATTTTCTGCGCTGCTGGATTACGATTCATTAAACTGTAGATGATTCTTTTTACCAATTCTGTTTTATAGAATGTGCAGCACAGCTCAAAAGGGTATCTTGTATGCAGAGTCTGTCCATTTTTCCAGTTTAACCTGTAAACATTTTCCCCTGAAAGAGAAATTGCATCGATTTTATCGCCGCTGTCTTTTATGGATTCCGG
>CAZMPL010000491.1:0-2115 GCA_964567805.1 uncultured Pirellulales bacterium
CTATTACCTGCTGTGATGATGCAGCAGAAGCTGTTTTTACTTCTACATAATCAGGAGCACTATCTTCCAAACCATCGTTAACAACAACCATAAATTTATATGTGCCTTCCAGAGCACAATAGAAATATGGATTCATGGTATTTGCATTTTCGAGAACAACATCTGGGCCATCTATTTGAGACCAGGAGAATGTTAGAACATCGTTAATGTCATGATCATGAGAGAATGAAGCATCAAGAGTGACTGTAGATGGTATAATCACAACCTTATCCGAACCGGCGTTTGCTATTGGCGCCTCATTGCCTACGAATATTGTAACATAGTCGGGCTTGCTTGACTGGCCGGAGTTGCTTACCACTAACTGGAACTTGTATGCGCCTTCTGCCTGCGGCACGAATGTGGGTTTCTGAGCCGCTGGATTATTGAGTGTCGCGGATGGACCTTCTATTTGTGTCCATTGATAAGTTAATGTCTCTGCCGGGTCACGGTCGAAGCTTGCTGATCCATCGAGTGTCACCAACTCTAAAGTTTTAATATACTGGTTTGGTCCGGCTTCCGCGAAAGGTTCATAAGGCGCTCCGAATGATATTTCTATCGCAAGCTCATCGTGAGGATAAGAACTGTTATTATAAGATACCTGCAAACCATCAGAGCCATCGGAATTTTCTATACCTATAGTATGCTGGTATAAATATGCATCTTCGGAGAAATCCTTAAACTGAATTATGATTTTCCCTGATTTGTATATAATCACTTCGGCATTGACTGTACCATCACTATACTGAATAGTATAATTGACAAACTGGATTACGGTATAGTCTCCAAATCGCTGGTAATAAACTTCAGCATTTGTATTCAGATAATGGTACGACCAGAACCATGCTATCATATTGTTGTAGCTGTCGGCTATTGGAACAGACCTGTTACTTGTAGGAAGAATACCTGGATCAAAAGTAATGGCACCGCTGGCCTGAATATAGAACTTGTTATATACGTTTCCGTAGAAATTAAAATCGAATCCAAATGAAAACGGGCCGTAAGAAGCCTGAGAAGTAGTAGTTGTAGTGACCCTGATACCAGTTTTCTGAATATCTATCCAGTTATAAATAGGTCCACCTGTAGTATCATTATCTATCCAGCTGTAACCATAATTATCAGGAACCGAGCCGTACGTACAGAATATTGTAACTGTATCAGGTGAACTCGCCGCTACACCATCACTAACGATTAACTGGAATACATATTCTCCGATTATAGAAGGAGCAAATGAAGCATTTTTGGAATTTGGATTCGAAAGTGTCACAGTCGGACCTGAAACCTGTGTCCAGCTGTAACTTGCTATCGTATCGATTGTATCAGGATCATATGAACCTGAACCGTTTAATGTTGCCTGTACTCCAGGTTTGACGGCTTTATTAATTCCGGCTTCCGCTACTGGAGCATGATTGCCGATAAATATTTTTACTTCATCTGGATAACTCGAATATGTCCCGTCTTTAACAACCAGTTGGAAAACATATTCACCCGGGGACGGCGGCATAAAAGTTGTTACTGCTGATGTCGGAGCACTCAAAGTAACTGATTGACCTGATTTTTGAGTCCATTGATATGTCAGAACATAATTAGGATCACGGTCATTGCTGGCTGAGCCGTCAAGTGTAATCAATTTCACAACCTTATGCTGCTGGTCGGGACCGGCATGAGCCACCGGCTCGTAAGGACCACTTGTAGAAAATTCGATTGCAAGACCTTCATGAATATAACCATAGTTATAATATGCTACCTGTGTTCCGATAGTGCCATCTGTATTTTCTATACCTATAGAATAACTACCAAAATTTTTATCAAATGAAACATTCTTATACAAAAAGACTATTTTTCCGGATTTGTAAAGTGTTACCTGGGCATCAACTTTTCCGGGAACTGAGTAAAAAGACCAGTTAACAAACTGAATAACAATACGATCAGAAAAAGTTTTGTAATATACTATTGAATCGTTTGTTAGTTCCATATCAGCCCACATCCACGCGATTAAATTATCATAGCCTTCATTTTGCGGGATTGAATAATAAGAATATATCGTACTGGAACCGAAACTAATCACACCGCTCGATT
>CAZMPL010000492.1:0-2109 GCA_964567805.1 uncultured Pirellulales bacterium
ATGAAGAGCTTGTATTACTTCATAAATTAAGCACGAACATGCGTGTAACTGAAGCAGACTCTAATTATCTTCAGATGGCATGTGACAATCTTACGGAAATTGTTTATGTGGAAGGAATCGCGATATTACTGGAAAAAACTGTCGAAAACGAGCAGAAATTTGTTGTAGCCGCGGGTTCCGGATTAATTGATATAGACGAGAATATATCTGAAAATATATATAATCGTTTAACTGATGAGGTAAACATAGGGAAAGAAGCTTTACTTGATAGCGAAGTTGATTCGCCTTTCAAATATGAATGGCCGGAAAATGTAAAAAGTATGATTGCGGTTCCAATGTGCGGTAAAGATAATGGAGATTCCGGTTTTTCCAATAGAACACAAAATGGTAATTATATAATAGGATTTATGGTTGCCATCAACAGGATAGGCAAGAATGATTTTGATAGCACAGATGTAAAGTTATTTAATTCAGTTGCGAGCAGCTGTGCTGTTTTTATCGAAAACAGGCGTTTATTTAAAGATATTAATGAGTTGTTTTTTGGTTCTCTTAAAGCCTTGACAAGAAGTATTGATGCCAAAGACAATTATACACATGGTCATTCGGAAAGAGTTGCTTTTATTTCACGCTGGATTGCGGAAAAGCTTGCTGAAAAAGATATGCTTGATGATGAACTATTGCATCGAGTGTATTTGGCCGGTTTGCTGCATGACATTGGTAAAATCGGAATAGACGAAGCCCTTTTACGTAAGAATGGTAAATTGACTGATGAAGAATTTGCGCGTATAAAAACGCACCCTGCAATTGGAGCTGGTATTTTGCGGGAAATAAAACAGATGCGGGATATCGTTCCAGGTGTTTTGTGCCACCATGAACGTATTGATGGTAAAGGTTATCCTGATGGATTGTCTGGAGAACAATTCCCGCTTATTGGCAAGATTGTGGGACTGGCGGATAGTTTCGATGCTATGACTTCAAAGAGGACATACAGGGACGCAATGCCGCTGGACAAGGCTCTTATTGAAATTGAAAAAGGTCTTGGCAAACAATTCGATGAAACAATTGGAAGAGTATTTCTTGAGAGTAACGTTGAACAGTTGTGGGAAATTCTTAAGGATGGTTTTGGTGAGATTTATCATGGAAATGCCTATGCGGAGTATGGAACTGCTGCTATTGGGATGTTGATAAAATGAAAGTAAAAATACAAGATTACAATGATGTTACTGTTATCGAGATGCAGGGTGACCTGGATAGTGATGCTGCTGAAATATTTGAAAAAAATGTTTCAGAAATTATTTCACAGGACAAATCCAATATAGTTCTCGATATGAGCGGTGTAGGATTTATCGATAGCAGGGGACTCAGTGTTCTGTTATGGGTACGCGATTATTGCATCCAGAACAGACGTGAACTCAGGCTTGCAGGTTTGGATGAAAACTGCAAAAGAATTTTGGAAATTACCAGGCTCGATACTGAGTTTGATCTCTATAGCGAGCTTGCTGAAGCAGTAAAAAGCTTCGCATAATGATTGAACAAGTTTTTGTGATAGAGAAGAATAGAAGAAAGTATGGACCAGTTAGCCGTAGAAAATAAAATGCAGCTTGGGCAGCTATTGCTTGCGAGAAATATCGTTTCTCAGGAGCAAATAGATGCCGCGTTGTCTGAGCAGAAAGAAAAAGGCCATCGAAAACTGCTCGGCGAGCTTCTGGTCGAAATGGGATATTGTACAGAAAACCAGATAGCCTCTGCTCTTGCAGAAGGTTATGGTGTACCTTATGCACAGGTAGGTCCGAAGATATGTGATCCTAAGGTTCTTGAGATATTACCGAGAGAATTTCTTGAAGAGCATATTGTTCTGCCGTTATTTAAAGTTAATAATACTCTCACAGTTGCAATATGTGAACCTGCGAATGTATTTCTTATAGATGAAATTGAACGAATCAGCGGCTGTAAAGTTCAGATTGTATGTTCTACAGCAAAAGATATAAAAGCTACATTGCAGGCTTATTTACCTTCTGAAAATGTTTTCGTTATTGATGATATAATTGATGACGAAGGTTTGGAAGATTTTACATTAATTGAAAATATCGCACAGGATATCAGCAATCT
>CAZMPL010000493.1:0-2080 GCA_964567805.1 uncultured Pirellulales bacterium
CAGGTTCATCGTGAAATAAGATGCATTACATAGTTGGAGCGGCAGGAAAAACGATGACACAATCATTAAAATTGTTTTATTCGTTTTCATGTTACTTCTCCTTTATTAAATGTTGGATAATGCCTGGCCGGTGGCGTTTATATTTATCCAGCTTCCGTTGGTCTTGACACTTGCGAGAGTTTTGAAAGAATTTCCAGCGATAGTAACTGTGTTATTAATATTTGAGCCGCCGTTTAGCTGCGTGTTAATTTCCAATTCGATTCTATTGCTTTTGGTAATCACGGGTTTTAGAGTGATGCTCATATTAGTACCGTTTGAAACAGGTGCATCGAAAGTGACAAGCTGATTGTTGTATGTCACTACATCGAAATATTGAGGTTCGGAATTATCGTCCCTGTGATTGAGAGCTAAACGCAACACAATTATTTTATTTGCGTCTGCGGGAGTTGTTTCCTGATTTTCAACTCCTATGTCACCTTTGCCGGTAGAATTTATCACCATCCATGGACAATTTTGATTAAAAAGTTCCTGTACCTGCGAAAACGCTTCGCTGAGTTGTTGAAGCTGATTCTGCGCGAGGAGGTTTGGGTTGGAATTATTTTTGTTCTGACTCTTAAAAGCGACATAGATTAATAATGCAGAAGCAATAACAAGGCACGCGGCCGCCGCTAAAGCAGTTCTTCGCCAGAAAGCGATATTGCCGTTTAGTTTTGTTACTAAACCTTCTTCTGTTTGGCTGCTCTCGATTCTCTTATCAATTCTTTTTCGGAGAGCATCCCAAGAATCAAGAGGTTTGATTTCTTCGTGCGCTTCTTTAAGAATATCGTTTATTTTGTTTTTTTCATTATTCATAGGATTACTCCTTTTATATTAAATTTTGCAGACGACTTTGGAGCCATGCTTTTGCTTCATTAACATCACGTGAAATGCTCGGCTCGGAGCGGTTCAGTATTTTCGCCGCTTCTTTTTGCGCCAAATCTTCCATAAGAACAAGAACCGTAACCATTCGAAGGCGTTCGGACATTTCCTGTAAATGGTTCTGAATAATCGAAACCTTTTCGTTTTTTGTAATGTGTTCGAATGGATGCACTTCCTTGTTTTCCTGCTGCTGATTTAACGAATCAGCGGATAAATCGACGAACTTTTTATTAACTTTTATCCTTTTGAGACGTTTTCGCGATAAATTCGAAGCGATTTTATAAAGCCATTCTCGAAAACGGTTTTCATTTTTTAATTGTCCAATTCCATCGTAAGCTCTTAGGAAAGTTTCCTGGCAAATATCATCAGCGTCCTGATTATTCCCAGTGCAATGGTAGGCATAGCGATAGATATTCTTGTAATGCCGGTCTATCAATATCCCGAAAGCCGCTTTATCGCCAGCCTGGCTTGCCTTAACTGCCGCTAATTCATCCATAAGTTTTCCTAATAAGAGCTAATTGGTTTATTTTTACATCATTTTGACTTTCTGTATATATAGATTCCTTCCTATGTCAAAAATTTCAAAAAACTCGTTTTCAGAGTACATTTTAATACCAAGTTGTTTGTTCCCGCTATAACTATATGAGAAATTTTTGTAAAATTAGTATGTCTTGAAGTCAAAAATATTACTTCTTATACCATTTAAATCCATGTAATTATGGGACTTAAGTCGGTATTATCATTTTTTATTAGAAAACTGAATAAAATGAAGATTCCGAAGCTTATATGCAGGACTCATTTAAGTTGCAGTAACATAAAGCAGGACAAAGATTAAGGCTGCAGATAGAATACGAATGATACAGAATGAAGAATATCATGCACCGAATGAGGTTGTAATGTCGGATAGCATATTATATGATAGTAATGGTTTAAGGGCTAAATCAATGTGAAAAATTCTTTGAGCTTGAAAAAAAATCCTGCCTTTTGGGATGTGGTGGGGGTCTTTACCCGATAATAGTTATAAAGCAAATTACGCTTAATATAGGAAAATATAAATGCAGCTTGATCCGACAAAATTAAAAGACTGGCAAATCGCAGAAGTCGCTGAAGAGAAAATGAAGACAGTTTACGAACTTGCTGATGAAATGGGCCTTCAGGACGG
>CAZMPL010000494.1:0-2079 GCA_964567805.1 uncultured Pirellulales bacterium
CCTGTTCGTCTATAACTTTAATTCCCAGAGCATTAGCTTTATCAAGCTTGCTTCCAGGATTTTTACTCATAATGAAAATATATCAGGTTTTCCTATAATTAAAAACTGTACAAATTCATCTTGTGACATCGTGTATTTCCCTTTTGATACTAGTTTGTTTGACATATCCCCTGGAATCATAATCGAAAATTCAACTTTTCCTGAGTTACGTCCTTCTGTATCTATAGCTGGCTTCGCGTCTTCTCCATTATGAATTGAAATACATAATTTTATTTCATTAATTGCATCAGACCAATTATTGTAAGCCTTTGGGGTATCATAAAGAATACATCCACGATGAAATGAAAAACGAGAACCTTGGGTCCATATTTTTTCTGTATGCTTTTCTTTTGTCTGTTTATCAGTTACAACTCGATCCGTTTTAGCAATATCAAGACAATCATTAAAACAAGATGGAACATATATAAGCCATTTATTACAATCAATTGAGATTATTTCTGGATCTTTCAAAAGCTCTGTATATCTCTTTTCTTTTATTGAATAACTACCTGTTTTTTCAGACTTCTTTTGAGTGATCAGTTTTTGTAGAAATTTAACTGTTTCCTCTTTTGATTTCATTTCTTTATATAATCCTATCCCAAATTAATATTTCTCTTCTTTTTTTATCAATTCAAAAAATTGTTTAACATTAAGAATTCCAATACCTAATTCCTGTGCTTTTTTTACTTTACTTCCAGGATTCTCTCCAGCCAATACAAATGAAGTATTTTTACTTACAGAGGAAGATGTTTTTCCTCCATTGTCCTTAATTATCTGTTCTATCTGCTGACGAGTAAAATTCTCCAATGTACCTGTAACAACGATAGTCATTTTTGAAAGTGATTGAGACTTTTTAATAAATTGTTTCTGCGGTTTCACATGATTAGGAACTAGTTTATTAATAATTTCAATATTATCTCGTTCATGGAAATAGTCAAAAATACTTTGAGCTACACCAGTTCCTATTTCAGGGATTTCTTTTAATGTGTATTTTTCCGCTTTCATCAAATCATAGATTGATTCGAATTTGTCTGCAATAACTTGAGAAGTTTGACTACCAACATTGGGGATTCCCAAAGCAGCAATAAAACGCCAAAGAGGAGGCTTTTTACTTTTTTCAATAGAGTTTAATATATTTTCAGCACTCTTAACTCCCATTCGTTCTAATTGTGTTAAATCAAATAATCCAATTTTATATAAATCAGAAAAATCTTTTACAATTTTTCTATCAACCAATTGTTCAATTACTGCTGGCCCTAGATTTTCAATATCCATTTGTCCCTTGCCAACAAAATATCCTATACGTTCTTTTAATTTAGCAATGCAATTAAGATTATCACAACGAACATATACCCCGTTTTCATCTTTCTTTACTTTATGCTTACATATGGGACATATTACTGGTGGTTTAATTCCTTTACCAACAGAGACTTTTCTCTCCTCAATTTTTACATTAGCAACCTGGGGGATTATCTCCCCTGCTTTTTCTATTATTACAGTGTCACCTTCCCGTACGTCGAGTTTCGCGAGCATATCGAAATTGTGAAGACTCGCGCGTTTTACTGTTGTTCCGGCAAGGAGAACCGGAGTAAGGTTTGCAACCGGAGTAAGTATGCCGGTCTTTCCTACCTGAATGTCTATCGATTCTACTACCGTTTCCGCCTGCTCTGCGGCGAACTTATATGAAATGCACCATCTCGGCGCCCTGCCGGTCGTGCCAAGCCGCTCACGCTGTGTAAGGTTATTTATTTTTACAACCATTCCATCAATCTGGTAAGCCAGTTCGGAACGTTTCTTGTCCCAGCTAAGGCATATTTCCATTACTTTATCAATATTTTCTGCTCTTTGTATGTTGGGATTGACAGGCAAGCCAAACTGTATGAATTTTTGCAGACAATCAAAATGATTATCAGCCAAAGGCTCAGAAATTTCGCCTGTCGCATAAGCAAAGAAAGAAAGATTCCTTTGAGCAGTAATTCTCGAATCCAGAAGTTTCAGCGAACCAGCGGCCGCGTTTCTCGGATTGGCAAACAACGGCTC
>CAZMPL010000495.1:0-2076 GCA_964567805.1 uncultured Pirellulales bacterium
AGTGTAATTTGTACAAGAAACACAGATTGCCAACAAAAGAACAGATCAAATCAATCAAAACAAATGTAAATTATAAGTAATCTTACAAGCAGAAAATAGTTAATCGGCGGGAACGCATCTGCCGTATGCCCATTGTCTTAGGGATTCTACTTGTTCGGCTAAGGTTGTTGATAGGGGTGGGGATACTTTTAATGCATTCAGTATTTTTTCTGTTGTTAGTTCTTCTTTGTCTGCGTATGCGTTATGAAGTGCGGAAATAATTACCTGTTCTATTTCTGCTCCGCTGAAGCCTTCTGATGATTCGACGAGTTTATCAAGGTCGAATTTTTTCGGGTCTCGTTTTCTTTTTTCCAAATGGATTCGGAAAATATCTTTCCTTACCGCGGTTTTCGGCAAGTCAATGAAGAAAATTTCATCGAAGCGGCCTTTTCGCAACAATTCCGGCGGTAAAGCCTCGATATCGTTAGCCGTAGCTACTACAAATACAGGTGCTTTTCTCTCCTGCATCCATGTAAGCAGTGAGCCGAATAATCTTTTTGATAATCCGCCGTCAGTACTCTGACTGGCCGCGGACGCGAAGCCTTTTTCAATTTCGTCAATCCAGAGAATCGCCGGTGACATCATCTCGATTTGCTGCAATGCTTTTCTAAGGTTCTGCTCTGATTGTCCGATGTAACTATTATAAAGGATTCCCGGGTCAAGTTTGAGCAGCGGCTGGCGCCATGCGGTTGCGATTGCTTTGGCGCAAAGGCTTTTGCCCGCGCCTTGTACGCCGAGCATGAAAATTCCCTTCGGTGCTTCGAGGCCGAACTCAATAGCGGTGGGATTGAAAGTATCTTTACGCTGGTCGAGCCATTTTTTGAGATTTTTCATTCCACCGATTTGTTTCATGTTCAGAGGAGTTTCGATAAATTCGAGCAGGCCTCCCTGCTGAATCATTCGTCTTTTATTGGCTATCACTGTGTTAATGTCATTATCATCGAATTTCCTGTCGGTTATAACCGTTTCGATAATAATCTGTTCCGCCTGCCGCCTGCTCAAACCTCTGAGATTGCGAATTATTGTATCCATGCCTTTTTGTGTTATACCTATTTCTATAGGTTTTTTGCGGTGACAACGCTGAAGGATTTTACGGACAATATTTTTCAATTCGTTTACGTCAGGATAAGAAATCTCGAATTTTCGTGAGTAGGATTTCACGACACCCGGCAGACTATCCTCGCTATCAATCATGATAAGAGTATTCTTTTTCTTTTCACAGGTGTCGATAAGGTTGCGAAGCGCCCGCATTGTTATACCTGTATTGAGGTGATCCGCCAGGTCGAGCGTTACGCAGATTGAGTTTTCCTTGACTTGAGAGAAATGCAATAAAGCCTCTGTGGGAGTTTCAGTATCACTGATAAAAAGGCTATCAGTCAGAAATCCCTCGCGTACACCGCCAGCGACCGACCATATCCAGAGAGGCATTTTCAAGTCCATGGCGGCCTGACGTATTACGTCCAGGGCATACTGTTCTTCGTAAGTAACAATCGAAATACAGTGATTGTCGCTTTCTATATAACGTCTAATTTGCTCGATATCGTCCATATTAGAAAGAATTATAATATAAATTGAGAATGAGAAAAGAGGAAAGTTATCAAACTGGTGAGCTTTTATTTTGTCATGCTGTCATAGGGATTACTTAGGAGAATGAAATGAAGCATCTGGCTATCGTATAAGAAATTACGAGCGAAACATATTTCATATTCATGGGCCAGATTCTTCGCTGTTGCTCAGAATGACAAGTCTTAATATGTGGTTGCTCTAAAAACTTAATCAAATACCCATATTTTCTCATTATAAAGCCATTTTACAAGTGAGATCACTCAAAATCATTGACAGCAGTGGCTTTGGGTTGTAAGGTAATAGCTGTTTTTTAAAATGAGAATACAGAAAACAGGATTGAGTTGAAGATTGCCACGCCGTCCCAAGGGGACGTCTCGCAATGATCTGATAAGTGGTTATGAATAATTTGGTTTTACTATGAAAATATCTCTAAATTGGTTGAAAGATTATATCGAGACAGGGCTTAGTGCC
>CAZMPL010000496.1:0-2070 GCA_964567805.1 uncultured Pirellulales bacterium
CAGACTTTGGCGGCCGTGTAGTAATTTGTGTGCGGCCGACATTGTAATTGGGATGTCTTGCAATCAACTCGAAAATCGGACAGTCATCGGGCAGTCGTAAAATGTTGAATCGTCCTTCATCATCGGTTCGCTGCATAGCTACTTCTTGCATGTAGTAACCCTCAAGGCTGCTGGAACTTTGTATTCGCATACTAATAGCAACGTCAGTGCCTGGGACAGGTTTCGAGTCTGAATCAAGCACTTGCCCTTTTACAGAAACATGCCCGAACTTTCGTTCACTGCCCCTTGAAGGTGTTTCACGCACCCCAAATGAGAATCTCTTTGCTGACAGATACCCCCGCCAGAGTTCGCGAAATTTTGGTTTGCCATCGGAACCTTGCCCATCTTCAGAGGCAACAATAGCCTGGAACTTCGGTTCCACAACATATTCTCCAGATTCACGGAAGTAGTAAGTCTGACAGTTTGCACCTGGGCTTGGTGTCAAGAGCATTTTGTATGTCAGAGTACCACCAGCCGGTACCTGCTTGAAATGCTCTTGAGACAGGCCTTCGAAACTTGGCAAAAAACGTTTACGCGGCGGCGTAATCGTACTGCCGCTATTGTTTGTAACATTGAAAATGTATAAATCTTCGTAGGCATAGTTACCCCAGAACAATGTCACTGTATCTCTCCCATTGTTATGTAACTCTACATCGAGCCAGAGACTGCCGCCCTGGTCGATCTCCTTATCACGTGGTAACACCGAATATGTCAGACCAGGAACACCATTGCTATCGGTATTGTTTTGTGAAGTATCCTTGTCATTCGCCGCAAAGGTCGTACCCGACATTGTCCCAAAGTAAAATACCGCAAGTATAAACAAAAACTTAAAAGGCCATTGAATAGACTTAACCTGAAATTCTGCATTTAAATATTTATAAGACATAATTTCTTATCCCTTAACCAATTTCATTCGTGCATCATATACGGTTCATAGTATATCCAGAAAAAAAGACAAAAAACTCTTTTTGTCCGAAATTTTAATATTCAAACTATTTGATTTGATTGGAACACCATTCAGGTCGCAATCAATCACCCATTTTTCCGGCTCAAGTCTTTCTCTGCTCGTAAAAACGAAAGTCCCCTTAAATTCCTTTTCAGGCTTGAGTACAATTTCTTGTTTTCCGACACGGACAATAGATCCATATGAAAGATGCTCTTTTCGTCTGATTCTTACGAAACACTGGAAAGTCACAGTTTCCTTTTCCGGATTCCTAACTACAACTGTACCGCTTATTTCCTCGCCCTTGGAATAGCGTTTCTTCTTAAGTGATACTTTTGCTATAAGCTCGAGATGTGACTGCATTGCAGCAAGGTAAAATATTCGGGCATTGTTTCGAGTGTTAGGATTGGATGATTTACCAAGTTTTTCGAAAATCTCCATAGCTTTCTCACGATTACCCAGGTCTTCTTCAATACATCCCATTTCTAAAGATGCTGCGTCCATAACTGTAATTTCAGTGTTTGCATTGGGCAGTAATTCATCTGGATATTCGTCTATAGCCTTTTGATAGATATCAATAGCTTTGTGCTTTTGATTTTTTCCTTTGTAAATCCTGGCTATTCGCAGTAGCGCACCGGCACATAAATCTTTTTCATCTGGATGCATACGAATAAATTCCTCTGCCGCTTCGATTGATTTCAGGCTCTCATGATAAGCTTTTGACAGAGGATCCTCGGGTTCTAACATCCGAATTTTTTTATGTATGAAAATCTGATTGTTCTGCTCCGGTTCCTGTGCCAGACCCAGATTATTGAATATTACAAAGCTGATTATTACAATACATAAAACACATTTAAACCAATTTGGTGCTAGCATAATTCTCTCTTTAAGCAAGAATCGAATTCATTTTTTTATACCAGTATTCTCTCAGCTTATTTATGAGTTATTATAAACTTTTGGGTCAGGGATGTATGTAAAATATTTGTAAAAAATATTTGATCATATGCCAAGATGAATGACACAGGAGTGATTTCTCGCAAATCTTTTAACATCAAGATGTTATAAAATGGGCGGTACAAGACTTGAAC
>CAZMPL010000497.1:0-2048 GCA_964567805.1 uncultured Pirellulales bacterium
AATCATCGAAGCTCTGGGCTGGGAAGTTCCCGACTGGATTGTCGTACCGGGCGGAAATCTCGGAAACTCAAGCGCGTTCGGAAAAGCATTTTCTGAACTTAAAGAGCTTGGACTTATAAATAAAATACCTCGCATGGCAATTATCAACGCAACAGGCGCAGATACCTTAACTGATTTGGTAAATAACAAAAAACTCGTCTGGAACAACGGAAATGTTGACCAGAAAATTATCGATGATTACTATGCGGATTTGACCGCAAGAAATTTCTCACCTCATACTTGCGCATCAGCAATTGAAATTTCTCGACCGGTCAATTTGAAAAAATGCCTCAGAGCAATTAAAGTTTGTAACGGCGTAGTCCGCGCGGTAACAGACGAAGAAATTCTCGACGCAAAGGCACTCATCGGAAAACACGGCTTAGGCTGCGAACCTGCATCCGCGGCAACTATCGCCGGCCTCAAACATCTCAGGGAAAAAGGAATAATCGGCAATAGCGAAAGAGTTGCCTGCGTCTTAACCGGCCATGTATTGAAGGACCCGGACAAAACAGTTAACTACCACAAGAACAACCAGGGAATCTTCAGCAATCCGCCGATAGAAACCCCCAACGACCTCGACGCGATTATCAAATTGATAAAGTAGTACTGTGTCATGGGCTTCCAGCCCATGAATGCATGGCCAAGATGGCCATGCCACATTTATAATTCCGAAATCCCTAATCCGCGAAGTGCTTTCGCAGTAAGACCGGTTATTCGCACATTATCACCAAACGTTTTTATAGTGACATTTTGCAGACCAATAGATTGAGCAAGATGTGACATCGGCCCCGCCAATTTCACACTCCCCTGCTCGCCGAGAATCTGCGGCGAAATATAAACGTAAATCTCATCGACAAAATTCTCCATTAAAAAAGATGTAAGCACAGTCGGGCCGCCTTCGACAAGCAATTGCTGTACGCTGCGATTACTCAATTCATCTATCAGATAATGAATATTGGAAAGACCATGCGTATCGGGATATGCGAACAGTTCCGCTTTCGTTTGCTTTATGACTTGCAGAATCTCAGGATTTTTATCAAGCGTGGACTGGCTCGTGTAAATCAGTACAGGATCGTCGTCCGCGGTTTTGAGCAATTTGCAATCGGGTGGAATCTTAAGAAAACTATCCATCACAATTCGCAAAAGTTTCGTTCCCTTGCTCGGCCGAGCGGTCAGCATAGGATTATCCGCGATAACGGTATTGATTCCAACCAGAATCGCCTGCGAACGACGGCGGAGCTTGTGTACGTCTCTTCTGCTTGCTTCGTTGGAAATCCATTTCATTTTCTTATCCTTGCCCGCAAATGAAACACAACCATCTATCGTCTGCGCCCATTTCAAAACCACCCACGGCTTACCTGTTATCGCTCGTTTCAGAAAAGGAGCGTTGATAAGCTTTGCTTCCTTTTCAAGAATACCTGTATGAACTTCTATCCCGGCGTTTTTCAATTCCTGTATTCCCCCGCCGTTATTGTGTTTTGCCGGGTCGATTGCCGCTATGTAAACTTTAGAAATACCCGCCTCGATAACCGCTTTCGAGCAGGGTCCGGTTTTTCCATAATGACAACATGGCTCGAGAGTGACATACAATGTGCCGCCTTTGGGACTTATACCAAGTGACTTGCAATCTTCCAAAGCGTTCACTTCCGCATGCGCCTGGCCGAACTTTTTATGATAACCCTGGCCGATGATTTGATTACCTTTCGTGATAACAGCACCGACCGGCGGATTAGGCTCGACCGAACCTATGCCTCGTTTGGCAAGGTTTATCGCAATCTTCATAAAATATTCAGGATTTTCAATCATAAGCAATAACGCAATATATAAAACCGTCTGTCATTCCCTCGCAGGCGGGAATCCGGTAATCCAAAACTTATAGATACCCGCCTTCGCGGGTATGACAAAGTCATTTGTAATTAGATTAATTTTCAACTGCCAAGTATATCCAATAATCCCTGTTCGTCTATAACTTTAATTCCCAGAGCATTAGCTTTATCAAGCTTGCTTCC
>CAZMPL010000498.1:0-2015 GCA_964567805.1 uncultured Pirellulales bacterium
AGCCTGGCCGGTACTTACCATCCTTACTGCGGTACTATTACCTGAAACAAGTGTGATTCCGTTAGTTTTCAAACCTCTTAAAATTTCTTCCGCTTTGTCTGTGCCGTAATGTACAAACCAGCTCGATACATCCCCGCCTGTTGTCCCAAAAGACGGCTCAGCCATTACGATACGGCCTTTCCATTTACTATCAAGGCAATCCTCCAAAGATTTCGGAGCTTCATCGGCGGAAACTTTTTTTGTATTATAAGCAATTACTCTCGCTCGTAATCCGAACGCATGCCACCTGTTCAATTTATCCTTGAACAATGCGGGCCAGTCTTTCGTTACATCGCTTTCATAAGGAGCCAATAAACCTTCATTCGCAAGTTGTATTGTATAAAAAATTTCGCCCGACCAGAAAACATCCGCGGCCGGATTCGACGATTCCGCTCTTAATTTATTAACAAGACCCACTGTCTTGCTTGCTTCTGTATCATAACGATCTTTTACTGTTATGCCGGTTTGCTCCTCGAATTTCCTGATTATCGGTTCAGCAAATTCCTGGTCAACAGAGCAATATAAAACAACTTCATTATTCGTGGAATTTTGCTTTTTGCATGAAGTCAATGTAATAAATAGTGTCAAAGTGACAAAGATACAAAGGCACAAAGAAAACAAATGTATGTATTTACGCTGTTTTTTTTCTGTTATATTGTTTTTTTTCTTTGTCGTTATTGAAACATACTGCTTTGTTTTTTTTTGCATTCCGTTACCTTTTAATTATTTCCTTAATTACCTTCTCCCGATTGTTCTGCTTCCGGGATAAATTCTTCGATATTACCAAAATATTTTTTTATCGTTTCTTCATATTTTCTTGGTATTTCATTCTCACTTATCGCTTCAGCGGCATTGTCACGACCTGTCTGAATCACGTCTGACAAATCACGTTTGCTTTCACCTTCGACCTGCATATCCTTAAAATACCAGCTTGCAATTATCGGACCTTTCTGAGGTGGTTTGTTAACCAACTCTTTTTCCGTGTTATAATCACCCTCGGTATCTGAATCCCGTGCTCCCGAACCCCTTCCCGGGCCGCCGGTTCCTTCACCCATACGACTTGTGTCACCTTCATCCCACAGACCTTGACCCTCGCGGCCAAGCCCTTGTCCCATTCCCTGTCCGAGCGAGCCGATAGCTTTAGCAATTTCTTTCAGGCTGGCTTCCGTCGACATCATTTGCTGTTGGAGTGCTTCAAGACCATCCAGTTGTTCGATTGCATCAGATAATTCATCCGCGGATAACGAACCTTGCCCGCTGCCTGCCATAGCGTCCGCCATTTGCGAAAGTTTGCTGCTCGCCATATTCGAAGCGGCCGCTTTATCCATAAGGTCCTGTATTTGCTCTGGATTCAAACCCTGTTTCTGGAGAGCTTCACGAAGTTCTTTTTCCCCCATTTGAGCAAGTTCTTTATTCAGTCCCATCGATTCGAGTTCTTTTTCCAATTGTTCATTTTGTTTGGCCAAATCTTCGAGAGATTTGGATAAAGCCTCCATCTGTTGAGACAATTGCTTTTTCTGCTCTTCTGACAATTTTCCTTCTTGTAAATCATTTTTCATTTGATTGAGAAGAGCAGCGGCTTTGCCGAAATTACCTTTTGCCAGTTCCATTCTTAATTTCGAAGAAAAAGAATCGGGAGAACCTTTTAGCTGCTTGAGCATTTCCTGCATCATTTTCATAGAAGAAAGTGTCTCGCTTTTTTGCATCTCCTTTACTTTGTCGGAAAGGTCACCTAACCGGCGTATAGCATCCTTTGCAACATCTTCCGGTTTTGCTCCGGCCGGTATTTGATTCAATTTCCCGAGAGCTTCTGCAATATTGGGATCGCTTATTTTATTCATCGTAAGCTGCAATGATTTCGCCGCTTCTTTGATTTTTGATTCAGTATCTTCTTTTTGTTTAACAACAAGATTTTCATCATCTTTCCTGCTTTGAATTCCAAGGAGGTCTTTTTTCGGCATAAACGCAAATAATAA
>CAZMPL010000499.1:0-2011 GCA_964567805.1 uncultured Pirellulales bacterium
ACGCCTGTGAGTATTAATACCGAAAGTATCGCCAGTTTTACACCTGTAGATGGGTGATTTGTTCCTATAGTTATACCGATGGCTGCCAGTATCCAGATACAAGCGGCTGATGTAACACCTATAACAATACCATCGCGGGAAAGGATAACTCCCCCGCCAAGAAAACCTATACCGGTTATTATCTGCCCTATTACGCGCAGGTCGAGTGTTGGCTGGTTGTTGATACCGGAAAAAGTTGTAAACGCATATGTACTGATGCAAATAAGAATGCTTGTACGGATTCCTATCGGTTTGCCGTAAATTTGTCTTTCGAAACCGATAATCGCCCCAGCCATCATGGCGCAAAGAATCTCGACCCAACTGAAAGGTGTTATATCAAATATATTTTTCAAAATATCCATGGCAGAAAGATACATCCGAGATTTGAAATAAGCAAGCGAAAAAAACAAGTGCAAAACAAGCCTTTTGGGGAAAACAAAACAGTGCCAGGTACATTTTCATCGCCCAATCTAATTTCATATCAGAAATCGATGATTTTTTTAATAAATTTCCCTTTTCTGCATGAATAAACCTGATAGAATCTTATTTTAAATGAGAACGAGAACTTTATAATGGAAAAAAAGAACACAAACAGCATTACAAGAGAAAAACAGGAAGGTCCTGCTAAAAAGAAGATTAGAATTTCCACAATCATTCTTTTGACTATCTTTATTATACTTGCTGTACTTTTTATAGTACTTGATTCGTATTCACAACAAATCAATAATGAAATTATTAGTTTAACAATTGCAGATAAATTGCATAAAAGTTACACAAAATTGACTCCAGAAGATTATATAAAACTAACAGACCTTGACCTTTCTAATACAGTAATTACTGATATCCGGTTCCTTAAAAAATGCCCCAATCTTCAAACATTGAACCTTAGTAATACTCCTTTAGAAATATATAATATAACACCAGAATGGAAGCTTGCTTTGGCAAGATGGCATATTCTAAAACTTCAGAAGAGAAAACAAGTAGATTTAGGCGGCTTGAAGCATCTTAATAACTTGCGAATACTCAATTTAACAAATACAAGTTTTAAAAACATCAAATCAATCTCTAACCTTAAATATTTACAGGAACTCTATATTGAATTCACTGACATATCGGATATTAAATGGTTACAGAAATTAATAAGCTTGCAGAAGCTTCATATGAACAATACAAATATTTCTGATATTAAACCTTTAAAGAACTTGATAAATCTCACTGAACTCCTGATGACTGAAACTAAAATCTCTGACATAGAATCTCTGCAAAATCTTATTCAGCTGCAAAAGTTAGAGATTCAGAAAAATAGTATTAGCAGCGTTGAACCTTTGAGGAATCTTGTGAATCTTGAATATCTTTATTTGTCTAATACCCAGATTTTTGATATCGAACCATTGAAAAATCTAACGAAATTACAGGTTCTGGAGTTAGATAAAATGAAAATAAATAGTATTGAACCCTTGAGAAATCTAAAAAATCTTGAAATACTCCACATTTCCGAAATACAGATTTCTGATTTGGGAGTGTTAAGTGATTTAAATAATCTTCGAATTCTTGGGATTTGGAATACTCCTGTTTCTGATCTTGAACCATTTAAGAATCTTACAAAACTCCAGTCACTTTCTATAAGTAAAAGTTCCAATATTACAACAGAACAAATTGAAGATTTGAAAAAAGCTCTGCCGAAATTAATAATCTATAAATAAAAAAAGTATTTATAGGTTGCGTTGTTATGCACCCCGCTTTTTTATTGCCCTCATTTTTAGCGTACTTTTCAATCAAATATTCAACACCCTTTGTTAGTGTTTAGTCGTTTCCCCTTGTGCCCCATGGGCTCTCAGGGAGATGGCCAGGCTCAAGTTTTTATTGTTTAGTTGTTTTGTGGTACCCTCATTTTCAGCGTACTTTTCAATCAAAAGTGCAACACTTTTTCGAACAATTCTGAAAAAAATAAAATAATTTTTATTTCAGGCCG
>CAZMPL010000500.1:0-1572 GCA_964567805.1 uncultured Pirellulales bacterium
GCCAACAACAACTGGTGTTGGTTTTGCAATATTATCTTCACCAACAAGAATTACCGCTAAACCCGGCGTAATACCCTTTTCCTTGAGTTTCGCGACTTCATCTCTGAACTCCGCTTTCATTTCCTGTGCTATTTTCTTACCATCGATAATTTGTGCCGCCATTATTTACTCCAAAATAGTTTTTCGGCAATTATAACAAATAAAAATGATATGCTCATCAAAAAAATTGTGTCATGGGCATCTTGCACATGAAGCATAGCCAGGTCCTTTGGACTCCCTGCGGAGATGGCCATGCCACAAAAAAATCATTTTGATAAATATTTTTTTGAGTTGAACCTTATTTTTAGAACAATCCCTGTACTTTCCCGGTTTCTACATCTACATCGATTCTTCTGAATGCGGGATTCGATGCTGTTCCGGGCATGAGTTTTATCGCGCCTGCTACTGGAACTACAAAACCTGCTCCTTTGTATATGAGAACGTCACTGATTGGAAGTTCCCAGCCGGTTGGTCTTCCTTTCAAGTCGGGATCGTGTGAAAGACTCAAGTGTGTTTTGACCATGCAGGTTCCGAAGGATTTTACAGCCGGATCAGATTCGAACGATTCGATTTTTTTCAGGGCTTTTTCAGTATATGTCACTCCTGATGCGCCATAGACTTCTTTTGCTATCAGTTCAATGCGCTTTCGCAAAGGCATATCCAGCTCATAAAGAAATTTGAAATCTTTCTTCTGGTCACATGTGTGAATAACCATTTCAGCCAATTCCTGGGCGCCTTCGCCGCCTTTGAGCCAATGTTTGGAAACCGTTGCCAAAGCTCCGTACTGTTCCGAGATTTTTCGTACAAGTGCTTCTTCCGCTTTTGTATCGGTGTAAAAATTATTGATGCAAACAACAGGCTGAACGCCGCTCTTTTTAACTGTTTCGATATGCGCGATAAGATTTTCGCAGCCTTTTTCGAGAAGACCGAGATTTTCTGTTGTGTATTCTTCACTCAAAGGCAACCCTGGTTTTACAGTTGGTCCGCCGCCATGCATTTTCAAAGCGCGAATTGTAGCAACGATGACAACCGCGTCCGGCGTAAGACCTGAAAGTCTGCATTTTAAATTCCAGAATTTTTCATAACCAATATCGGCTCCGAAACCGCTTTCAGTGACATGATACTGACTTAACTTCGTTCCAATCAAATCAGCGAGAATCGAACTTTGACCTATTGCTATATTCGCAAACGGTCCCGCGTGAACCAGCATAGGCTGGCCTTCGAGAGTCTGGAGCAGGTTCGGATGAATTACATCGATGAGCCACGCGGTCATAGCGCCATCTACTTCCAAATCGGCGGTAGTGACTTCTCTTCCTTTTTTGTCATACGCGACAATCATTTTCGCCACGCGCTGTCTCAAGTCTTTCAGGTCGGTTGCGATTGACAGAATAGCCATAAGCTCGCTCGATACGGTAATCTGAAAACCGGAATCCATCTCGAAGCCGTCCATTTTGCCGCCCTGACCGATCCTTATATTACGAAGCGCCTGTGCGCAAAAATCCATCGCCCATTTTATTTGAATTCTATCCGGGT
>CAZMPL010000500.1:1582-2000 GCA_964567805.1 uncultured Pirellulales bacterium
CAGGCCGCTTTTCGCAAGCCTTTCATCATCATAATTTTGCTCATGCTGCATACGTGCTGTCAAAGCAACCATCGCAAGATTATGCGCGTTGGTAATAAAATCTATATCACCCGTCAAACGGATAGAAAGAGGCGTGAGCGGAATACATTGTGAAAGTCCCCCACCGGCGGCGGAACCCTTGACGTTAAAAGTCGGGCCGCTGCTCGGCTGGCGAATCGCGCCGGTTACTGTTTTATTTAATCTGCCTAATCCTTCGACAAGACCTATCGTTGTAGTTGTTTTACCTTCGCCCAGAGGTGTCGGTGTAATAGCCGCTACATCTATATATTTCCCAACGGGTGCATTGGCAAGTCTCGAAAGAACTAATTTTTGATCAATTTTTGCATCTGCTGGGACATCATCACTTCCTGCTTTTGCC
>CAZMPL010000501.1:0-1987 GCA_964567805.1 uncultured Pirellulales bacterium
ATGTTGCAGGATTCGAAATCTAATGTTCATTCTTCAGATCGAATCTTGAGTAACATAAAACTTGTTGGTATAAATTTGCAGAATGTAAGAGTGAAATCTCCGGAAATAATACTTTTTACAACACAATTGTCAGTAATGCTCGATAGCGGCGTAGTCTTAAGTGATGCACTCGATGCCATTGCCGAGCAGTCTGAAAGTGGTTTCCTGAAATTAATAATTATTAATGTTGCGTCATCTGTAAAAGGGGGAGAGAGATTTTCAAAAGCTCTTTCTCAATATCCGAAAGTTTTCAATTCAATGTTCATCAGCATGGTAAAAGCTTCCGAAGCATCAGGTAGAATGGCGGAAATGCTCAGTGTGCTCAGTGGATATCTCAGTTTTGAATCAGAGACAAGAAAACGTATTAAAGGTGCGCTTACATATCCATTCATCATGGCTTTAATGGCTGTAGCCGCTACTGGTACACTTATGTTTTTCGTACTTCCAAGATTTATGGGAATCTATGAAGCAAAAGGAACCGCACTGCCAAAATTAACTCAGATATTGGTTAATTTCAGCAAAATACTCGGCAATTTCGAGATTATGACAATTATTGTAACTACGCTTATTGTAATGGCAGTATTTTTCTATCATTGGTCAAATACTATTTCAGGCAGAAGAGTAATAGACTTTCTGAAAATAAGAACCCCTGTTATTGGAACCATGTTTATCGATACTGTAGTTACAAGAAGTATGCGTATTATGGCAACGATGATAAATACAGGCGTAAATCTGCTTGATTCTATACAGGTTATTCAGGGAGCTTGTGATAATTATTATTTCCAGCATCTTTGGATGGGAGTAGATGAAAAAATAAAAGACGGGTATCAATTATCAGAATCAATAATAATTACACGTGGTAATGATTTAATCGCTCCCGGAATTATACAGATGATTCGCGCAGGTGAAAAGAGCGGCAAACTTGGTGAAGTTTGCGATAAAGTGTCTGTTTTTTATGAGAAAAAACTTGAATCATCAATCAGAAATGTTATGGCGCTTATCGAACCTGTTATGATAACCATTTTGGGCGGCATCATAGGGACAATTGCTATAGCATTACTCTTGCCTGTATTTAGAATATCAACTGTTATTGCACATTAATAAATATAAAAAGGCCTGTACCGAATTACCAGTACAGGCCTTTATTTTTTTATCTGCAAAATTAATAATCTATATTACGGCGTAGGATCAGCCAGGAACGCCGCTTCGCCGCCGGATAGTGCTCGGTTGTAGATAAGAATCTGATCAAGCATACCGTCGAAGAAAGCTTCTTTGGCGTTGTTGGCAGGGTTTGCTCTTGCGCCAATGTATGTATTATGCGTTGTAGCTCCAATCACATAATTCGTTCCAGTCAAATCTATTTTGCGAATCAGAACGCCATCCATATAAATTGCCTTGGTATGTGCATCCGCATCATAGACGCAAGTAATGTTTGTCCACTCGTTAAGAGCAGGTGTGACATTGCTGTGCATATCATCATTGCTTACACCTCTTGTAGTAAAGCATAAGCTGCTTCCGCCGTTTCCGCCGCCGCCTGACCTGCGAATTTGCCATCCTTTTCCTATGTTGGAATCAATTTCGCCGCGGCTGCTAATCATTACATTTCCCCATGCGTTTGTCCATGTTTTAATCTTTGCCCAGAGCGAAATACTAAAGCTTCCTGCTGGATTAAACTTGGTCTTGATGCCAAGATAGACACAGTCATCATTTCCGGCAAATACCAGAGCTTTACCGTAGCCTGGCAGGGCGTCAACAAAAGTGAGTCCGCCGTTTTCGATACCTGTTAATGTGCCGTTAAGAGCGTTACCGGAACTGTCCTGAACATCATTATCCATAGTGTATTTGGCCAGCAGATCTGTTGTTCCAGGATTAACCGCTGCCGGAGATGCAACTGTCAGCATAATATCGTCAAAATACAGTGTGCCCATGTCGCCGGCGCCGGTGGAAC
>CAZMPL010000502.1:0-1984 GCA_964567805.1 uncultured Pirellulales bacterium
ACAATAAACGGGTATGGACTTGATCCTAATTTCCCGAATCGTCATTCAGCAAGTATCGGTTCATGGGCATCTTCAGGAACAGATACCTCGCCGGTCTGGATTCAGTATGATTTCGATAAGCAGTATAAGATTAATCAAATGCTGGTCTGGAACTATAACCATTCATATTATTACCGTAACGGCTTCAAGGACGTTCTTGTCGAGTATTCAGAAGATGGCCTGACATGGAATGCTGTACCCAATGTCAATACCTTCAATAAAGCACTGAATTTTTCAACTTATGAGTATAATACAGTAGTTGATTTCAATAATGTTATAGCCAAATCAGTTCGTATAACAGCGTATTCCAACTATGGAACCGGCGGCGGCGGTGTAGGAGCCAAGTCGGGTTTGAGCGAGGTTCGTTTCACCTATATTCCAGTTTACGCAAGATTGCCGTTACCGGCTGATGAAACAAATAATATTCCTTTTGGAACTATTTTCAAATGGCGTAAAGGAAGAGAAGCTCTTACTCACAAGTTCTATATTGGAACGGATGAAAATGCTGTAATAAAAGGCACTGTCACTCCGGTATCTTTAAATGTGAGCAGCTATAAACCGAATCTTGCTATGGGAAAAACTTACTACTGGCGAGTTGATGAAATCAATCCAAGCATGGATCCTTCATTATGGGAAGGAAATATATGGAGCTTCAGTACTCCTTCGAGCATTCTGGTAGATGGTTTCGAGACAGGTTATGGTAATGATATAAATACCAACGCGGTATTCAACACATGGAAAGAAGGTACTGGTGCATGGGTTGGCAGACACACTGAGCCGTACCTGCAGGCAATTAATCATACCAACGGCCACTCGTTACCAATGGAGTATGACAATACATCAAACAATTATTCGGAAATGATTGCCGAGACGTCAAAACTCTTGAATGGTTCTGACTGGTCAATCGGCAGTCCGGGTGCATTAGTTATATGGTTCATGAGTGACGTAAATGATATAAATGAACCAGCCCTCGACCGCTTGTATGTCAAGATTGGTTCTACAAAGAAAACCTATGACGGTGAAGCTTCAAATATCAGAAGAACAACATGGACAAAATGGGAAATTCCTCTGGCGGGAATATCGCTCGGTAATGTCCCAACCCTGACAATAGGTGTAGAAAAAATCAGTTCCACCGGCGCCGGCGACATGGGCACACTGTATTTTGACGATATTATGCTGACTCCAGTTTCACCGGCAGCACCGGCAAAAGTTAATCCTGGAACAACAGATCTGCTGGCCAAATACACTATGGATGATGATGTTCAGGACAGTTCCGGTAACGCTTATAACGGCAAATTAACAGGTACCGAAAACGGCGGACTTACTTATGTTAACAGCATGTCAGGTTTCGGAAAAGCTTTAGTCTTTGACGGCAATGATGACTGTGTCGATCTTGGCAAGCTGGAAGCATTCAATTTTGCAGGCAGTTTCAGTATTTCTCTCTGGGCAAAGATGGATGCATGGTCAAGCAACTGGGGTAATGTAATGATTAGCAACCGCGGCGAAACAACAGGCGGCGGCGGCGGCTGGCAAATCCGAAGATACACCAATGACACTGTATGCTTTACAACAAGAGGTGTAGGAACAAGCCAGGATGATACCAACTCTAATTTCTATGCTGCGATTAGAGAATGGAACAACATTACATGTGTATATGATGCTGAAGCATACACCAAGAGCATCTATATCAACGGTGTTCTGGATCGTACAGTAAATCTGACTGGAACAGTTACAAAGGTAACAGCGACAACAACCAAGACGTTCATTGGCGCCAGATCCAACAGTGGCAATACGGGCCTGGATGCTGGAACGTTCTTCAAAGGCACGCTTGATCAGGTTCTGATTTACAACCGTGCATTGACTGCCGCCGAAGCGGCTTACCTCGCTGCTCCAACTCCGTAATATAGATTATTAATGTTTCATATAAAACAAAAGGCCTGTACTG
>CAZMPL010000503.1:0-1982 GCA_964567805.1 uncultured Pirellulales bacterium
TATCTAAATCCTAAACAATTAGAACTTTGAGTTTAGTGTTTATTATTTACAGCCTTTGGCTGTTGACGTCTCTCACTCGTAAATATATCGCCATACAACGAAAATAACGAAGAATACATAATAAAGGCATTCGAATATTCTCTCTATAGAGCCAAAAACACATATTGCGGCAACACGTTACGATATAGCTCAGTGAAGTCGAAAGCAAAAGGAGATACCGGAGAAGATACGAGTAACAAATTTAGACGTTGATGTTTTCGATGAACAGGAATTAAAATAATGGTTGAAATAAATATATTTTATAAAATTTATTTGAGAATAGTTAGTATATATACTAAAATTAACAACGTTTGAAGGAACAAAAATGATTTATTGGTTATTTTACACAAAAATTACAGTTTAAATATTTTAAGAAACGTAATCTGGTAACCTATTTTTTTGTAAGGAGACAATGTATGAAAAAGATTTTTAAAATGCGCATGTTTAGTCTGGTAGTATTAGCCGCGTTTATAATTTCCACCACAGGTTGCGGTTATATCATGTATCCGGAACGACGAGATGCAAAACTTACCAATGAATTAGATGGTAAGACAGTCGTATTCGATTGTCTATGGTTGATTGCCGGTGTAGTCCCGGGAGTTGTAGCAATAGTCATTGATGCTGTAAATGATACATGGTATTATTCTGAAGAAGAATGGAACGAAATAAAAGAAAAGAGAACATCTATGAATATACAGCCCGGCCAGCAGCTTGCGGTTGATATTCACGGCCTGGCTCCGGCAGATGCAGATGTTACGCTGAGTCTTCTGGATAATCAGGGTCGTCAGGTAACTCCGATGGCAGAAGCTCAAACAACTTCCGGAGAAGATTTGACACCTATAATGGTAAAAATTCCGCAACAGCTTGATCAGAGTGAGCTGACTTTGGTATTGGCGGTAAATAATCAACAGCAGTGCTCCTGGATTCTTAATGTGGCACAAAACTAATAAGTAAATCAATTGTTGTACGAAGTCAGGGGACACTGATGTGTCCCCTTTTTTTTGTTCCACTTTTTTTAAAATTAACCACTGATTGACGCAGATTTACACAGATTATTTTAAAACTATGTCATTGTGAGGAGTGGAACAACACAGCAATCTTCTACAAATTTTATATTCTATTAACTATTTAGTGATAATTATTACTTTAAATATTTTTAATCTGCGAGAATCTGCGTATATCTGCGGATAAATATAATATTTTTTTGTGAATTATGTGCCTTTTTGTGGCTATTTATCAGAGAAATTAAGTATTGCGAACTCGCCGCGGTATTTTTTTGCTGCTTTATCATATTCCTTAGCGGCCTCTATCTCATCTGTAAAATAGCCGAATCCACGCTGTTTGCCGTTGACGGTAAGCTGTACCTGCCATTTCTGCCTGTTATTATTCCAGTGAATACCTGTATATTGTGTGTTCGATTTTTTCCTTTTTTGTTTCGTATTCCATATATTTTGCTGTTGAGTCGCCGGGCGCAGGTTCGCTTTGCGATTGTCGTTGCGTATGCGGTTGATATGGTCAACGAACATAT
Source organism: uncultured Pirellulales bacterium (assembly GCA_964567805.1). GTDB lineage: Bacteria > Planctomycetota > Phycisphaerae > Sedimentisphaerales > Anaerobacaceae > JAFGPS01. The sequence continues at coordinate 1,568 of CAZMPL010000503.1, forward strand.
CGTCCGGAACAGGGCAAAGCTCTCTGTGCATCATAATACTTTGCTCAGAGCCTTTACGAAGCTTTTTAGGGATATTACGGGCCGCATAGCCGTGATTTGTGTAATGCCATTTATATTGACTGAGCCAATCGAAATCTTCCGGATCGACGATAGCGTATTTGCCTTTTGACAGCTTAATCCGGCGAAATGCGTAGCCGCAGCGAATACGTCGATACAGAAGGACAAACCATACCGCGATACGTACAAGAATAGCCGGAACAGGCAGAGAAAAAGAAATGTCAAACCAGGTAAGCAAGGCCGCTCTTTCCTAATAATTCATTAACCGCTGAGAACGCTGAGGTCGCAGAGATATTAAAAGTGAATAATAATTAGTTTTTTCTGCGTTCTTCGCGAACACCGCGGTAAAAAATGTATA
>CAZMPL010000504.1:0-1969 GCA_964567805.1 uncultured Pirellulales bacterium
CAATGCTGATTTATCCATACAAAGAAATTGGTCCTCTGCTGGATAAAATTGTAACGGATCCTGAAAAACCTGCAAAGACACGAATCAACGTAATAGCAGCCTTGAAAAAAGTATGGGAAAAGAACGCTATAATAAGATTGTACAGGCTCGTGGATGATTCAAATCCGGAAGTCGCTGCTGAAGCGATAAAAGCTCTTAACTCTTTAGGATTTCAGATTGGCACGAACAGCCTGGAACGCGGAAAAATTATTTCCGATTTCCAAAACAAAGAGATAGTCGAACTTCAAAAAGATCTTCTTATCAACCAGGACAAACAGATAACTCAGCAAAAAACAGACTTCGAGCAATTGAGAAAATTCACTTTATCGGTACTTGAAGATGCATATACGAATATTGGTGTTGATGATGTTTCAAAAGGAAAATTCCTGAAAAAATATTTAGATGATTCGAGAACGTGGGTGAAATCATGGTCACTTGATAAAGTTCGCGGCATGAGAATGGCTACCAACACCGCCATACCTCCTGAACTCGAGCCTATTATTATAAAACTTGTTTCTGACCCGACGAAAGAGATTCGCCTGGCGACTATCGGACTTATCGGATTAATGCAGACAATGCAAACCGTTGATTTAGCTGCGCCGTTACTTACTCAATACGATGTTGAAAAAGACGACCAGGTTAAACTCGAATTGCTTGATATTCTGGGAATAGTTTGTTCTGCTACACACAAGGCTGATTCTAAAACAAAGATTACACTTGATATCAAGCAGCGGATTCTCGGGTATGCCTCCGATTTTCTTTCCAAGGACGATGACACCAAAGCTGCCGTTGGCGCCAAAGTTATGAGAAAATTGATTGAGAAAGATGGTTTGCAGGAACAGGAAGTTCAAAAATATCTCGCTCAGATTACTGATAGATATAATCGCAAGAAAGAAGATCCCAATAGTACTTTGAAAGCGGAACTGCTCAGTACGATGGTAGGTTTATCAGCGGACAGCAGCATTGCAAAACAATACGCAAGGGACACCTTTTATACTTATTTTAGAGAAGCCCTGGACGACAATTCGAACCTGATAAGAGAAACCGCCATAGACGGGCTGGCATACGTGAATAAAGCCAGTGCGCTTGAAATACTTAGAACTCGTGTCGCTAAAGAACCAAGCGAAGAAGTAAGAGCAAAAATTATCGATCTCGCAAGAGACACCGGCGGAAAAGGTGATTTGGATTGGCTCGCAAAATTAATCATGGGAACCAGCCAGGAATCTAAAAAAGCATGGGCCGCTATGACGAAAATATTCAGTACCGTGGAAATCGACATACTTAATGACTGGGAAAATCAATTGATACCCCAGACAAGTACATACAATTTATCCGATTCACAGAAGATAGAGTTTTTACAAATTGTACTAACAAAGACTCCTGCTCCGAATAAATCGAAATACTATGAGCAGATAGCTGATCGCTGTCTCGTTACCGGCCGGTACGAACAGGCGGTCAATAACTTTACTTTGCTTTATGATTCTGCCGCATCTCAGGATGAAAAAGACAGAATATTACCAAAATACCTTGACGCGTGCCTGAGGATGCAGAACGAGGAGCTTGTGAAAAACCTGGTTCAGGCATATTTAACTACAAAGGAATTTAATCCTGAAAGTGCGGTCATAGTAACAATTGAAAATTATTTTAAGGATACTACTGTCGTCAAAGATAAGAACGCTATCCTTGAATCACTCAAAGGAATTAAACTTGCGCAGCCCAAACCGGCCTGGCAGGATAAAATAAAACAATGGAGCGACCTTATAAAAAAACCGGAGCCGGACAAACCAGCAGTCCTTGCCGCAACACCTGTAAAGCATAGATAGTCGTTAGTCGCTGGTCGTTAGTATATAGTTGTTACAAATTGGGTTTGTTTCACATTTTTTTATCCTCCATGTTTAGATTTTCGGCCCCTCGGGCTCCGTGGGAGATT
>CAZMPL010000505.1:0-1965 GCA_964567805.1 uncultured Pirellulales bacterium
GGATTATCGTCACGAAGCGATTCGATTACGAATCTCAAGATTCCGTAGAGTATAAACATTAAACTGAATGTACTGCCCTGCCCAGTCAGAAATTTACTCTTTGATTTTTTTGAGCGTCTCCAGAAAAGGAAAAGTACAAGCGTGAAGAACGAAGCACTCAGCGATGTGTATATTTGAGTCGGATGCACAGGGAGACATTGGTATTGCCCTTTTGTTACCTCAATTTTCTGTTGATCTGAAAGCTCATCGTATAACTTCAAATAACCATAACCATCTTCATCAACCGACGAGAAATAATCATTCGGAAGTTTCAAATGCGGCTCCATACGATTTCTAAGAGGATTAGGATGCACCTGGCTATCAAAAACGAAAGACGGTATCTTCGATTTCTCATTAAAATTATTTACATATGCAGGAAAACGAACTGACCAGGGAAGATTTGCCGGTTTGCCGTAACAGCATCCGTTTAAGAAACACCCAATCCTGCCGAACACAAGCGCAAGCATTAACCCGATAGCAAGAATATCAAGATAGCGCAATATAGGCAATTTGTGATATACAAGATAGGCAAGAATAATTACGATTGCGGCGATAACACCACCCAAAAGTTCGAGGCCGCCATTCCATGTTTGAAAAACTGCAAACCAATTGTTTTGAAATTTATCGAAATAATGGATGACATAAAAAACGCGTGCGCCTACTACCCCGCCGATAAGTGAATACAACGCGGCATTTATGATATGCTGCGGGTTTGATCCAATATCTTTACTGAGATACCTGATTAGCGTTATGGCCGCAAGGAAGCCTAAAACAAGCATTGGGCCATATGCTCCTACCGGCCAATGAATAAAAGGTATTTCAAATAATCTTGGATGCATATTTCTATTCTGTTATTTTATGAAAAATCCCTTTAGAAAATAACGAACGAAAATTATAAGAAATTATTTTTTAATCTTATTCTTCTCGTCAAGAAGCACTACTTTAGGCTTGAAGCCCTTTGTTTCTTCCGGATTAAAAAGGCCGAAAGCAATAATAATTACAATGTCATTTTTTTTAATCAGATGCGCCGCGGCTCCAAGGACTGTAATTTCCCCGGAATTCGCTGGAGCTGGAATAACATACGTTTCAAGCCTGTTCCCGTTGTTTACATCGAAAATATGAACACTTTCATAAGGAATAATACCGGCAGCTTCCATAAGTGCGGAATCTATCGCGATACTACCCGGGTAATGCATTTTGGTATCTGTAACGGTCGCCCGATGCAGTTTACTTTTCATTAATTTTAAAAACATAATCTAAACTCTTGACTTCATATCAGATTGTTGTCATACAATTCTATAGGCAAAACGGTATTATACAGAATCAGACGGTTATGTCTAATGGAAAATTATCGATTAATCTTGTCGAACCAATCCTTACCGCTACAGCCGCAAGCGATTTTCCATGAATACAATCGATATTTTCGAGTGTTTTTTCGTCAACAATGCTTATATATTCGATTTTTACCGACTCTTTCTTATTTAATATACTACGCATTTCATTGATTATTGTTTCTGTATTTCTGCAGCCCAAATCGACCATTTCTTTGCATTTCTGGAGCGATTTGTAAATATAGGAAGCATCCTCCCTATCACGCTCGCTGAGATATTTGTTCCTGCTGCTCATCGCAAGGCCGTTTTTCTCACGAATAATCGGGCAAACAACAATTTCCAAAGGCATATTCAAATCCGCAACCATTCGCTTAATTACAACAGACTGCTGGGCGTCTTTCTGGCCGAAGAAAGCAAAGTCCGGCGTAACAATATTGAATAACTTTGCGCAAACCGTAGTTACCCCGCGAAAATGCCCGGGTCGGGATAAGCCGCACAAATGATCCGTAATTTTCTCGACATTTACCCATGTAATTACTTTCTCAGGATACATTTCATTAGCGGATGGATTGAAAACCAAATCAACTCCGGCTTT
>CAZMPL010000506.1:0-1956 GCA_964567805.1 uncultured Pirellulales bacterium
TAAGTACTTTTTATCATCGGTGTCCAATAAGCATACAGCAGCTGCTTTGTTGATATCAGCCGGATCTTTCTGGTTTAAGAAAATTGTTGTATATGTATTGCCGAGTGCTGCTGAGCTTAGCAGATGCGGATGCTGGTCGATTACAACTATACCTATTCCAAGTTCACGGCACTGACGGAACAGCATTTCAAGTATAGTTTCATTTGCTGTTTGTGCTTTTTTGTGCAGGACGTGATGGGCTTCTTCAATGAATATGACAAGTTTTAGTTTTTCACGGTCAGTAGAGTTCAATCGTACATAATAAAGCCACAGACACAGCAGGGGAATAAGGAACTTTTTGCTCTCGGCGGCTAATGCATCAAGCTCAATAACTGTATTCTCATTCAACATTTTGTGGGCAAGCTGCTCCTGTGATATTCGGTTGTTTGAGGATATATCGGCAAATTCGAGACTTTCCAATGCTCTTAATGCAGTAACCTTCCAGCCGCTCATACGGCCTTTGTCAGAAACTTTTTCCAGTTCTGTGATGATTTTATCGACAGTAGGGGAGAGGTCACCTTCTTTGTATATTGCTGCAATTGCCTTTCGAAGGATGCTTCGCGAACCGTCACCGAGTGTGAAAGCCTGACTCATTACATCGACAACCTGGTTAACATATACGTTCGGCTCTATTCCAGGTGGAACTACGAACGGATTGAATGGGAATTTAGATATTGCTCTGCCGGGAGTGTAAATATTAAGCCTGTTTCTGAAGTTGGGAATCAGGTGCCGGACAGTTCGTTTCCAGTCCATGAAGACGAATGGAATTTTCTTTTCGATAAGCTGGCTTAGAATGTGAAACGTGACATTAGTCTTTCCGGCACCAGACCGGCCAAGGATAGCGGTGTTCTGGATAATCTCGCTGTTTTTGATTCCTAGCGGCCATTTTTCCTTATCGTATAGAATTGTTCCGAGATTGATTGAACCTTTGGCAATATCTTCCGGAGGAATCGAAAGGAGTATCTTGTTATGGAAATCACCAAATGTCTGGTATGCAGTTGAGATTATCTGTTTTTCAATTAGAGATTTGAGTTCGGAATCCGCTAATTCATAAGTCCTCATCCATCGCGTTAATTTATCAGGCATTAATGGCCTGAGCTTGGCTGATATTTTTTCAATATCCATTATCAAATGTCAAGCTGCTGGTGTTTATTTAATAATGAAAGCAGCCTGTCTTCAAGAGTCTGAGTTTTATCTTCAAGACGAAGACTGAGATTTCGACGTTCCTTTTCTATATCAAACAGTCTTTGTTTCAGTTTTTCTTTTTCCGGAAAATGATATGGCTGATATCTCGGCTGTCGATTTTCCATCTGCATAAGATCGGTATCGACAGAAATTTCCAATTTTAGCAATTTACTGAATTGCTCATCGTGACGCTCTCGAAGCCTTTTTATCTGATCAACTGTTAAAGCTATTTCTCGTCTTAAAGTCGAAGGAACTGAATTATCCCAGATTTTTATATTCTGTTCTGCCGCAAGTTCGTCCGCTTTTTCTTCAAGGTCTTTGCCGAAACTTCTTCTCATAGCTATAATCAACATATTCATTTTATAAAAGATTTCAACTGATTTACTAAATCCTCTTTTCAGCCTGTATTAAAAGCTGCCTTAATTTAATTCCTGTTTCTGTCAGTTCGTATCTGAGATGACGTTTGTTTCTGACTTTAACAGGCCTGACTATACCTTTAGATAAGAATAAACGGATTATATCCCTGATATTATTAGCTGAGATTCTTATTTGGGGTTGATGTATTCTTAATAATCTTTTGAGCTCTGGCGGCTGCATGGCTTCAAACATGTATTTTATTATTGCAGATCGATGCCTGAAACATACCCATCCATAAAGATCCCAATCGATTTGTGGTAAATCGTATTCTTTGTAAGATAACTTTAATTTAGTTGATAGTTCTTTACTATATCT
>CAZMPL010000507.1:0-1955 GCA_964567805.1 uncultured Pirellulales bacterium
AATTCTATCTTAAATAGTTCAGTTTTCTGTCTTGACAATGGGTAGGGGTATATTTTTTGTAAAATCACTGAATATATACCAATTCTAAATATTGATAATTTAAAGTATAATATTTCTTCTTGTTATACAGGTTTGGAAAGAGTTGGAGAGACTCAACAAGCAATATCTTTTTTAAATTTCTGCAAAGAAAAGATAAATCAGGGAAATCAAAAAAATGCATCAATGATTGATGTTATCAATAGCTATCTTCTTGATCTCCATACGAAGTACCCTGAACTCGCAATAGATATTGATGAAATTCCAAAAGAAGAATGCACTCCAATTACTCTGCTTAAATATCAGGATATTAATGAGTGTTTCAAAAGCTTTCACCCTAAATATAATTTGAGTGGTTGTTTCCAAAGACTGCTTATAGACACCAATAGCGTTGTGATAGTATGTATTTGGGGAGGAAGACCTTCTACAAAATGCGGAATTATCAGGCTCAACACAGAGACATTAACTGTTAAATCATCTCAAGAGTATGAACTTCCGATTGATTTATCTAAGGTACCATATAATAATATTCAAATACTAAGTGAAAAATACAGCCCAATTTCTGCTATTTCAGATGGTACAATTTACGTATCAATTCCTACTGCAGGTATTATAATATTTCAGGAAAATAGTAAACCTAAACTGTTTAGTGAAGAAAATGGTCTTCCTTCAAGTATGATATCATCTATGGATGCGATTAATGAACGCATATACGCATTAACAGGTCCCTATACTCTAAGAGAAAACGGCTTGTTTGAAATCAATTATAAAACAAACAAAACGAGAATACTTATTTCACCAAGAAACCGAGAAGATAAACATTCTATGGATGGTCAACATATTATCAGTTTAGCAGCAGATAAATGGAATGAATGTCTGTGGTTCTCTGCGATAAGCCTCAAAGGTACACTCGTTTATAATTATAATCTTAAAACAAACCAGGTCATAGAAATTCCTACAGAAACAATTCAACCACTTAAATTTGGTTCAGGATATTTCATCAGGCAGGAACAGTTCCTAAATATTATTTCATATTTAAATCTTTATTCAATAGATCTCTCGAATCAAATAATATCATTTCTTTTAATACCTATTAATATGGAATTATCCAATAGTGATTTAAATATTTGGCAAACATTTATGGAGTTTTCGAGATTTGCAGGAAATAATCAAAATATTATAGCTATAGGTATTGATAATGCAAGTCAAGAACATACACTAATTTTCAATAAAGACCAAACGGTACCCAAAGAACTTACCGGAACATCTTTACCACCTGCTCAAGAAATAAGAGAATTTGCAAATACCAAAAAAGGATTTTTAATTTTGACAAGAGGCTCTTTATATCTTATACCGCATAAAGAGGAAAAATATGATCAGCAAGCAGAAGATACTAATCAATGATTTATTATTATAGTGTTTTTATATAAATAAGTTTATCGTCTCCGGGAGCGTAGAAGTTGGGGATTTTTGCGGCTAAGTCGTAATTGTTTTTTTCGTAGAACTTTTGTGTGGATTCGTATCGCTTCATGCCGGAGGTTTCTACTACGGCGAGTCGGCCATTTTGCTTTTTGATTTCATTTTCCGAAAATTCGAGCATGAATTTTCCTGCACCCTGCCGCTGTAATGTCGGCTCAACCGCTATCCAGTAAATATCGAAAGTTCCTAATGTACATGGAGTTTCGCCGAAACATACCCAGCCGATTACTTTTCCATTTAACTCGGCGACGTACGATTGATACGAACAGCCGGGCTTGTTATGTGCGGCTTCGGTAAAGACTTCTCTTGCTATATCGATTTCGACCGGTCGGAAAAAACCGGTTCTTTCGATAATATCCAAAACAATTGTTTCATCTTCAGGTTTAGCAAGGCGTATTGAAAGTGCGGGATTTTTCATATTTATATTTTATCACGTTTTC
>CAZMPL010000508.1:0-1948 GCA_964567805.1 uncultured Pirellulales bacterium
GGTGAATTTGCGTCATAGCTCCAAATCAGAACTCCATTGCTGTCAAGTGTATATAGTTTTCCGTCTTCAGATGCAATATGAACTCTTTCGTCGAAGCCTATAGTGACACTTTTCGGTACAACTCCGTCAGTCTGGAATTTCCATTTGACACAACCAACTTCCGGCCCATTGTTTTCGCTTAGCCCGGAACGGGTAAAATCTCCGCCGAGTGATTTCCATTTTGATTCGACTTCAGAGCCGGGAGAATATGACTGGATTGTGAAGATATCGCTTGCAATGCAAACAACATTTGAATCAGCAATAGCAGGTTCTATAAGAATTATACAGTGATTGGAATCAATACTGTTCGATATTTGCCATTCATAGTTTCCTGAATCGGGAACATTGTTTTCAATTGGCTGGAAAATGCCGCCGCCGTCTTCGCTTAACAGGATGTTTACATTGCCGGCGTTATATGTTGACCATGTAATTTTGTGCCTGCTTTCTTGTGCCCAGATTTCGCCGCCCGATGGTTTGGTAACCATTATTTCCGGAGCGACCTCATCTGCGCCAATATCAATCCTCCCTCTCATAATTCGAGACTGACCGTCAATATCTGCTTCATCTCCTTGGGTATAATCAGGGTCACCCGCATTGATGCACGGAGAGTTTTGCTGTAAGTGGTAGTCTGTTTCTATATAACCGGAATCAGAAATTACAAAAAGTGGATTTTGGTTTATATTATTCCCTATCCCGGAAAAATCGTATGGGTCTGCATATTCGTCGTACTGGCCTTCGAATATATAAGCTTCTTTCACACAGGAATATTTTACAAGGTTTGGATCCACGATTAATAATCCACCCCATATGATTGTATTGAAAATGCTCGGTTTTGTATCCCAGCAGTCCATCTCAAACATTTTATAATAGTAGGAACTGATGTTATTAGTAATCGTGCAGTTTTTGATTGTACTGATGTCCTGTTTAGGAGTTTTAGAACGTATTATGATAGCGGGACCATATTGGGCCTGGTTATCGGATATAAAGCATCCTTCAATATTTGCCTTACATTTGCCTATGAGTGCTATCCCACCTCCATTATAAATAGGATTATAGTAACTATTTGTGCCGCTTAGATATTTGCGCATGCCGTTGCCTGTGATATTGCAGCGTTTTATTGTCGGAGAACTATTTTGGCAAAAGATACCACCTCCGGTATAATCAGTAATTTGTCCATGATAATAAGAATAAGTAATTTTGGTTCCTCCTCCATTAATCAGAGTGAATCCTTCTAAAATACTGTTATTACCTTCTCCTGTTTTGAATGCTGCACAACTGGAAATCCCGTTACCATCTATGATAGTGTTTTTTATTGCAGGCCAATCGTTCGGGTCACTGTTTCTGACCGTTATGGCTTTACCGTTAAAATTAATATTTTCTTTGTAGGTTCCGGCTTCAACGATAACAATGTCACCATTTTGTGCGGCGTTGATTGCCGATTGTATAGAACTGTATTGATCAGGTACGAGAAGTTCTTTCGCGAAAGCAGAACATGTTATTGATAATATAATGGTAATTAGAATTGTTTTTTTCATATTTCATGCCCTTATTATAAATATATCAGGGATTTTCCGTTTCTTTAAAAAATAAGATTCCTGCAAGCTTCAAAACATATATTACGTATATTTAATCTTTAAATCAATAATATATTTATAGATTCAGTGTTTTTTTAACATAAAAGCTCTATATGATTTAATAAATGACTTTTTATATTACAACTACTTAAACAGGTTTTCTTATTGACTCAAAGTCGATTCAAAATTACACTTATTAAGAAGTTTTGAGTTTTGAATTTTGAGTTATAATTTTTTTTGATTGAGGTCTCATTATTAAACTTAAAACTAAACACTAACGATTCAAGATTATTGATAAGGAGAGTAGATATGTTGAAACAAATCAGGTTTTTTGT
>CAZMPL010000509.1:0-1942 GCA_964567805.1 uncultured Pirellulales bacterium
TAGTTATATCGATGCCGAGCATTTCAGACTATTGACAGACGTAACTTATTTCTGCGGTGAACTGGATTATAAGAAACGCCGGGATATACTCGCACAATTCGCAGAAGGAGCAAAGCCGGCAGGATTCGATGATTTCCTTGTCCGCCTCGGCAAGAGAACCGTAGCGGATTATAAGAGCAGTTTAATGACAGAGTTGAACGGTACGCCGGGCAAGAAAGGCTACAAAGGTCAATTAGACGAGATTCCTGCACGAGTCGATGAGGTCCGGGGGAATATGATAGTCCCGAAAGTCTCAATGGATGAAACCAGAAAACAAAGAGACGCTCTTAATGCTGAAATTAAACAGCTTATGATTGATAGACAGGCATTAGTTGGCAAAGAGAAAGAACGAAATCAACAGCTTGAGAAAATCAATAAAATCAAGTCGCAGAGAACGGCGCGAGAAGCAGAGTTGAAAAATGATATGTCTGCGGTTCAGGCGTTATTAAACGAAAAAGTCGATATAAATGAACATATAGGCAAACTTATACAAGAAGAAGCAACAGCACTTAACTCTTTAAGGTTACAGGAATCAAATATCCAAGAAGCCAAGCATAATCTCGAAAAAGCACAGAAAGAGTTAAACGTAAAACGTGAAGCAAAATCACAGGCAGAAAAGGCTAAATCTCAAATTGAAGCAGAGAAAGAAAAAATTACAAAAGAAAAAATAGTTTCAATATGCTTCAATCCCGCATGTCAACAAACATTACCAGCTAAAAGTATCGAAGCAAATATTGCGGAAAGACAGAAAGAGATAGATCTAAAAGATAAAGCTATTACTGAAAAGGACACTCTTATTAAGAATATTGAGAACGAATGTCTTAAAATAAAAGCGACCGTAGAAAACTATGTGTCTGCTATTGCAAAGATTGAAGAAGATGTTAAGCGTTCTAGAAATGATTACAATAATGCTTCTCAGGCAAAAGAAACAGCAATAAAAGCTAAGGATAAACGTTTCCTCGAAATAGACGAAGCAGTTAAGAATCGTCCAACGATTGATCCAAAAACAGACGAAACATGGCAGACGCTAACGGCACAGATTGAAAAAGAAGAAAAGGCACTCGGCGCACCGATAAGCGAACAGCTCACCGCAATTGAAACCGTAAGAGTACAGAAGCAGCAGGAAGTCGAAAACCTTAACGCTATACTTAACCAGGCTGATGCCTACGAAGCGGCGAAGAATCGCTTGATTGAACTTGAGGCGCTCAAGAAAGAACTTTCACAGAAAATCGCCGATGTCGAAAAAGAACTCAATGTAATATCTCAATACAATCGTGCATACTGCGAGATTATCGAAACTAAAGTAAACAGTATGTTTTCACAGACTACTTTCAAGTTATTCAATATTCAGCTTAACGGCGAAATTGACGATCGAGTTTGCGAAGCGGTTGACCCTAAAGACGGTACCGTATGGCCGGATATGTCCACAGGGCAGAAGATTCGTATCGGAATGGACTGTATTAACACTCTAAGCAGGATATACGGTATATCGCCATTTGTATTATTAGACAACGCCCAGGACTACACCGGAGAAGATTATCTCGATACGCAGATAATTAAACTTATCACGGTTGAAGGACAGGCAGAGTTGAAAGTCAATGTTATGGCGAAGGCTGTTCAGGATTTGAATTAACGGCAATATATCCTTGATGTGCCAGAAAGGAAAAAATGAAAACTAAAATCAAAAGAGGTGAAATATATTATTTAGTATTACATAAAAGGGATTGGTCATACAAGCCTGCCGTTATTATCCCAGTAAAAGTAATTAGAAGGCAAGATTATAATTGGGTAATAGTAGAACAAACGATTGAAAATATAAAACATCGATTAACTGTTCATGTTGACTGGCTTGCCCCTTACGATATACAAAAAGCCCAAGATTTATTGTCTAATATGAAAATGT
>CAZMPL010000510.1:0-1941 GCA_964567805.1 uncultured Pirellulales bacterium
TTGTGGTACTAATGCTTTTTCGCAGAACTTCCCAAAGGTCGGATTTGAGCAGTTCGCTCGGCAGGGAAAAACTGCATGACGATACCATGAGCGGACCCAAAATCGGCCCAAAGCCTGCTTCGTCAATTCCAACCAAAACCGCCATCCTTGCAAATCCTTTCATCCGTGACTAAAAAATCCGAATACAGAGTCCGATATTATCGTACTCCACGCAAAATTCTAAACTATTGTATTATAATGTTCCTGAGCGGCAAGTCAATGAAGTGACTAAATCGGGATTAATATGTACTCACCATTTGACATAAAAGACAAATTGTTGTAGAATAAAGGTTTATAACATTTTTGTTCAACGTATTTAAGGAACGCTATGGAAATAAAATTAAAATTTCTCGGAGCAGCCCAGAACGTTACGGGTTCATGTCATTTATTGCAAGCCGATGGTATAAAAATTCTCATAGATTGTGGTCTTTTCCAGGAACGCCAGTTCAGCGAAAGAAACTGGTCTCCCTTTCCTGTTGCCCCCGGAAGCATAAACGCTGTTTTATTAACGCATGCTCATCTTGATCACTGCGGTCTTTTACCAAGACTGGTAAAACAGGGATTCAAAGGCAAAATATTCTGCACGGAAGCAACCGCGGAAATAGCGAAAATCATCCTGCTCGATTCAGCAAAATTGCAGATGGAAGACGCCGAATTCAAAAAGAAACGTCATAAAAAAGAAGGACGCAAAAGTCCGCATCCGTATGAACCTCTATATACAACAGAAGATGTAGAAGCCTGCTTCCCGCTTTTCGAACCGGTAGAATATAAACAGCATGTCAAAATCAACCACTGTATGGACGCGATTTTCTGTGATGCCGGTCACGTGCTCGGCTCATCGGTCATAAGAGTAAAAGTTAAACATAATGGTGACAGCCGAACCGTCCTGTTTTCAGGTGACGTAGGAAGATATGACAGGCCGATTCTGAATGATCCTGATCTGGTAAACCAGGCGGATTATATTCTTGTTGAGTCAACATATGGTGACAGAGTTCACGCTGATGTATCTGATATTAAAGATCTTATCAAAGATGCAAAAAAAGCCGGTGGGAATATTATTGTACCGAGCTTTGCGCTGGAGCGTTCCCAGGAAATTCTTTACTATATTAATGAACTTCTTCTTGAAAACGCGATACCACGCCTGACAGTTTATCTGGATAGCCCGATGGCATCCAAAATCACAAAAGTATTCAAAGACCATAAGGAATTGTTTGACAAGGAAATGACAGAATTGATTAAAAACCATGAATCGCCCTTTGAATTCGATGGATTGAAGATGGCCGGAACGAGTGACGAATCCAAGGCAATCAATCACATAAAAGGTACGATAATGGTCATTGCCGGTTCAGGTATGTGTACCGGTGGAAGAATCAAACACCATCTTGTGAATAATATTGAGAAACCTGAAAATACGATTATGTTCGTCGGCTACCAGGCAATTGGCACTCTTGGCCGAAGAATCGTTGACGGTGAGACGGAAGTACGAATTCTTGGTAATATTTATAAGGTTCGAGCAAAAGTTGTTCGCATACACGGTTTTTCAGCACATGCGGATAAAGAAGAACTTCTGCAATGGCTAAGCGGCCTGAAAAAAGCCCCGAGAAAAATATTCGCCGTGCATGGCGAAGTAGAAAGCGCACAGCATTTCGCGGAATTCATAAGGGAAAAAACAAACTGGCCTGTAGCCGTCCCGGCTTACCAGGATGAAGTGATTCTCGATTAGGTCGGATTTTCAGGAACAGCAGCCAATCTCTTTTGCTTCCGGCGTTCAGCGATCCAGCTAAGCAGAATCCCCAGCTCAAACAACGCATAAAGCGGAATTGCAAGTGATATCTGAGATATAGGATCCGGCCCTGGTGTAATAATCGCGGCTAAAATAACCACGCCAAGAATCATAAATTT
>CAZMPL010000511.1:0-1935 GCA_964567805.1 uncultured Pirellulales bacterium
TGTCACCGAGACGGCGAGGATTCTTTCTGAGATTGATCCCGAATATGTTGGCGCACTTACAGTAACACTGATTCCCGGCACACCTCTATACGAGCAGGCCGGAAAAGGTGAATTCAAAGAACTTACTCCATTCGAATTTCTGGCAGAGCTGAAAGGTATAATTGAAAAATCTAATTTATCAAATTGTTTTTTCAGTTCAATGCACGCCTCAAACTATCTGTCTGTACGAGGTACTTTACCTAAAGACAAAGAAAGGATGATAAATGAGATACAAAGCGTACTGGATGAAGGCGACTCATCCCAACTTCGCCCGGAATTTCTTAGAGGATTATAGAGTATTATTTAAACAGATAATAAACTCAACCTTTTACATAATTTGATAATTAAAAACACATTTTTCTTCATTTACATTTAGAGATTATTCTTTTTTTCATTTTTGGAAATATTTATGCAACTATTTTCAGTTATTAAGCGTCTCTACTTTAAAATTAGATGGAATACGGTCAAAATACAGGAAATCCTGTTTAAAATGTTAAAATAGGATATCCCAATCAGTATTTTTAAAAGGCTATACAGAAAAGGATATAAAAATGGTTAAAAATGTAATGGGACTGAAATTTTTAGTTTTTTTAGGTTTTTTAGCTATTATTGCCGGCTGCAGCAACAAAGATGATGAAGTAAAAGCCCTTAAAGAAGAGCTTGCACAAACTCAGGATGAATTAAATACATGGAAAGAAAGAAACCAGGCAATGTCCATAGAACTGAGAGACTCCAAAGCCTCACAAAGAGATCTCGGTACACAACTTACCAGTGCAGATGACGTTTCAAAAACAATAGAGGAACGATTACAGATATACTCCCGGCAAATAACTAACCTTCAGACACAAATCCAGCAGCTTAATTCCACCATAACAGAGCAGCAAAATATCATTACAGAACAGCAAGCTATAATAGATGACCAGGAAGCCGCTCTGCAGGAATTATTGGACAGTACGACTGGTACTGGTACTAATGTTCAAACACCTTATTATTGAAAATCTGTCATATCTCCTAAATTACTATTTTCAAAATTCATTCGACAAATCCTCTGCCTTTCAGCTTTTTCCGGCAGGATAAGGTATCATTACAATCATCCGGATTTTGTCTTTTATCCGCCAGTTTGTCTTTTATGGCGTCAAAATAAATACCAACACAAAGAATACACAAAACTATAAATATCCTTCTATTATTTTTCTGCAAAAAATCGAAGCTGCAAAACAAAATTTTCATACAAACCTCCGATATGATGTATTCATACTCAATACATGGAGAAAACGAACCGTAAACTTTATATTTGCAATTGAATTATAGTGCTGTATAATAGCTATCGTAAATCTATTAAGAAGAATAATTGTTTTTTCTTTCCAAAGTCAACTTTTTCCCATTTACGCGAAAGTCAGCTTTTAAAATAGAGGCTCAAATATTTAAGATTATTGTCTTAGTTTGAGTCAGTTTGAATATATTTTTATTTAGGATTTTTTTATGCCATTTACAAAGTTTGGTCTTTCTGACCCGTTGGTACGCGGTATTCTCGCAACAGGTTACACCGCTCCCACCGAAATTCAATCTCAGGTAATTCCCGCCGCAATCGAAGGTAAGGATATTATTGGTTGTGCGCAGACTGGGACAGGTAAAACCGCTGCTTTCGTATTACCCATGCTGGACAGACTCGGACATGAACCAGTAACAAAAAAGAGAATTATAAGGGCGCTCATACTGACACCAACACGAGAGTTAGCTTTACAGGTTGAAAAATCTATACAAGGTTACGGCCGATTCGCTGATGTAAAATCACTTGCTGTTTTCGGCGGGGTCAATATCAGTAATCAGCTCAAGTCTCTCAAACAGGGCGTTGATATTGTCATCGCCACGCCCGGCCGGTTGCTTGACCATATC
>CAZMPL010000512.1:0-1892 GCA_964567805.1 uncultured Pirellulales bacterium
ACGCGATATTCTGTACGCCGCTGCGTGCCGCCTGTACCATCTGGTCACGTGTCCGGGAAAACTTATCAACAAACCTCTCGCAAAAGATTACAGTAGCATCATAAACAATTTGAGCCGTCTGAAATGACCGCAACTTCCGATACCCGCCATGCGGCGGGATTATTCTCTCCGATTTGTTCATTTATATACTCTCCCTTTTATTCTCTTAATTAATTGTACCTGACCCCTTTAGATTTCCCTTAAATTACATATTTCCTCCTCTGGGTTCCCCAGGTAAAATCAAAAATTCACTATCTACCCAAGCTCTTCCAGATGTCAAACGATATATTAAATCACCACACATCTTTTTCCAGCTATACCACCATCTCCAAACCAATTCTGATTCAACTTTTTTTTCTCTTTTCATATTAAAGAACACAACGAAATCTTCTCTTGAACCAAAAAGATCAAGTGACCAAACACGAAAAACATCTGGTTTAATTAATAGCCACGAAGGCATAACTAATATATTAGAATAATAACTCTTAACTTGTTTCTCAATTGTTTCAATTCCTTTTTGATCTTGTGTTATTAAACTCAATTCAATTATTGATTGTAGTAAGTTAGATTTAAAAAGAAACTCTTTCATCCTTTCTTCACTAAGAAAGAAATCATTAATATATTCATACTTATAAAGATTCAATAAGAAACGAAATGGATCTTTACTTTCAAATCTTTGAATTTGATTACAAATTTCCAACCAAGGTAATTCTTCACCACGACGATAATTGGGCATTGGAAACTTCATCCAATTCCAAATAATATCATATTGTTTAGTTTCAGCGGCAATAGCCATACCGATATTTCCTGCAACATAAAGCAAATCCAGCCCAATCTTTAATACTCTAACAGTTCCACCACCCATGCTTTCTTTGAGTATAGCCAGTCGTCTTAATATATTTGTAGCATCATTCCAATATTCCTTCTTCCCAGTTTCAATGGCTGAAAAAAGTGGAATAAATCCGGGTAAACATATTTCTATTGCATTTTCTACAGCTTTTTTCCATGCTTCTGAATTTTGTTGAATTGCATACTCGCCATCTTTTTTCCAATCGAGAAGCTTGTCGAATATTGGAGATTGAATTTTGTTAACAAGCTTACGCCATGTTAATATATCTCCTTGCCTAATAACATAGAGACATTCTTCACGCAAAGTAGGAGTTCCAGAAGTCTGGAAAACGGATTTTTTCTTTGAATCAATTGGCTCATTACACACAGTTACTATTTGTTCAACTACAGATTCCAGCTTATCACTTGACCGAGCAGCAAGTAAGCCAGAAAGTAATGGTGAATATTCTTTTATTTCATTAAATTCGATATTATGCCATATAGGAAGAATAACCTTTTTGCCATCTTGATTCTGACGGCTTGCTAGAGCATCCAACTCGTTCTGAGGCCAACTTTTGGTAAAAAACACATTACTTAAAACTACAACTCCGAATTTACAATTTGCTAATCCGTCATCGATTTTCTGGCGCAGACTATCTCCTAATTTCAATCTAAATCTGTCATACCATACTTTCAATCCTTTTTCCTGAAGAGCTATTGCAAGTGGTTCTACAAAATCTTTATCTTCAGAAGCATGGCAAATAAAAACATCATATTCCATTTTTATATCTCCAACTATGTGGATTAACTTATTTATTATACCTATAACCAGCAGCAAAATTTTGGGAGTGGAAGTCCTCACGCTCTCGGCTAATTTCGCCGACCTCAGCATTAAAGGCTGTATTTTATCTTATTCCTATCTTTTATCAACTTCTTTTTTTGGCAGACAGGCCCCTTGGGCTCCGAGGGAGATTTACAAGATTTACTGGATATTTTTTTTATCTTTGTTCATCATGTTATCTTGT
>CAZMPL010000513.1:0-1891 GCA_964567805.1 uncultured Pirellulales bacterium
GCATAACAACTTCGGCGCCTTTCGGGATAGCGACACTATCATAGACATAAGTCAATCCATTCATTATTTCAGGAAAAGAGACCGCCCCGCTTCCTGTAAAGGCAGTACTTTTTATATTTTCTTCAGGAAACTTTTCTGTAATTTCCAGCCATGCTTCCTGTATAGCGCCGATAGGATTGGCAAAATGCAGTATTGGATTAGATGAATAAACTATCTGGCGGTTATCATTGAGAACAACATAATGCACCGCACTGCTGCCAACATCAATACCGACATAAAGATTTTTTGGGGATTTCATTTCCTTTTCCATGATGTTCTTATAAACTCTCCAAAAATAAAAAGTTATGTATTAAGACCTTTCGTATGATTTACGGAAGATACTCCTGACTTTATTTCTTTTACTATATAAATCAATAATAATATAAAACACGGCACAATCGACCAGTGTCCCAGTAAACTAAACAATGTTACACCTGAATACAAAGGGACATCTGCGGTTATTATACCCGAACCTTCTTTCAAATGGTCCATTTTTTTCATTATTTCGCCGCGAGGTGAAATAATAGCACTTATACCATTATAACAAGCACGGATAACAGCATAATTAGATTCGATAGCACGATTAATACTGCTCTGAAAATGAGCATTTTTTACCGGTTGCCAATCCCATGTCGGAACCACAACAAGCGCTGTCTGTTTTCTTCCATAACTGCGTGAAAAATCGGTAAAATTATCATCGTTACATATCATGATACCGGTATTTATCCCGTTAATAGAAAAATTAAACAATTTTCCATCACCTTTTTCATATTTATCTAATGGCGTAAGATGAGTTTTTGTGTATTCACCCAAAGTCTGACCATCCGGTCCATAAATAAATGCTTTACTTAAATTTTGAGAAAACACTCCAGTTACCAAAAAAATATTATTTTTTCTAGCAATTTTCATGAAATTCTCGAACCATTGACTATTTTCTTCTGAATTATCAATGAATCCCATTTCTGGTGAAACTACTATTTTTGAACCTTCCTGAGCAGCTTTTTCCACCAATCTGGCAAACAACGAATTTGCATCATCCGGGTAAGAAATTCTATTGCTGTCCTCTGGCCAGCCGATTGCCGAGACCTTAATCCTGTCCACAGCTTTTCCGCTTTGTAACACAATGTTCGCTGTTATGAAAACGAGTACTAATATTGCCGCAGTTGAAACAAACCTTATTTTCCTGCCGGGATATACAATAATATTGACGATTAAACTTTGTAAAGTCACAATCAAAAATGCGATTCCAGTAAGTCCCGTTATACAAATAAAAGATATGAATTTCGGATAAGCTGACCATGGACGCACTACTGTTTGTGCGATGCCCCAGAAAGGAACTGCGGTAAAATTAATCCAATCAAGCAAAACAAATAATGCACCAACGGCAAAAGCACTAAATACTATCTGCCTGCGAAGCAAACGATGGCTTAAAATTATAAAAGCTGAAAATATAAATATCCATTCAAAGGACAGGATTAAAGACATCAATAGTGGGAATTGTAAAACATACGCCTGGGGCAAAAGATAAAAAATCCCCATAGACAGACCCGCATAAAACATCTGACGATAATTTGCTTCTTTTTTCGCCGCTAAATATAAAACAGGAAGTAACGCAACAAGCTGTATAGGAGCAAAAATAAACCAGTTTTGCGGAATCGCCAGGAGTAAGCCGCTCGCTGCACCATATATCAATGATTTAAAACCCTCTTTTTGCATATTTCTTTTA
This sequence comes from uncultured Pirellulales bacterium, assembly GCA_964567805.1. Classification (GTDB taxonomy): domain Bacteria; phylum Planctomycetota; class Phycisphaerae; order Sedimentisphaerales; family Anaerobacaceae; genus JAFGPS01. Next base: position 1,766 of record CAZMPL010000513.1, read on the forward strand.
TTAAGAAAATGTCACTTAGTTCTCAATAAATCCTTCTCTGTATTAATATTTGACCTTACTTTTTCCAACATTCCGATGAGTCTCTTTTGCTCATCCTCTACAAGTACATCCATTATTCTTTTTACT
>CAZMPL010000514.1:0-1886 GCA_964567805.1 uncultured Pirellulales bacterium
TATTAGCTCAAAATATTGTTAATTTAGTGCCAATTCTTTTATAATTACCTAATATTTTTGTCAGAGGCTCCTTTATATTTTATTTAAAATAAATTTTGATTTTGAATTTTGTGATATATATTTTAAGTAGAGTGATTTGTAAGCAAAAATATTAATAATGCTGAATCGCTTCATTGATTCTATATAAAGATAATCATGTATGGAGGGGATTGGAACATGATTTCAATTACACTCAATTTTTCTGAGTTCATAGACTTTGTAAAAAATAAAGACAAGAATATTATTCTAAGTCTGGCCGAATCGGAAGTCAAAGAAGCCGAAAAAATCTCGGAAATAACAGGAGCCGGGATTGACTATGTCAATGCACTTTTGGGACTTATCTACTTGTTAAGATATTCTCAGAAATCGGGTTCTGTTAAAGAAGAATATCTCAATCTCTATCGTACCGTTTGTGAGAAATTAATTACCAAAAAACAAATTGCCTCGGAATTGCTAAGCATGCTTGAGCCACAGGAAAAATACTCAAGAGTTATTGGGAGAATATAAATCCCTCAATATGCGAATATATGTTATCTTTAACTTAGGGTCATTTTATTTTTTTATCCAGATCCGTTAATGGTAATCCTTCATCTGTGACAATATGATTTTTATCTGTTAATATAAGCCATGGTAAAGACTGCACAGCCCAGCGATGACCAAGTTCAGGCAGGTCAACTTTACTTGTTCCCACAGGCGGCACAATCTCATTCTGTTTAAGCCAGGCAGCCAACGTCTTCTCGGAAATAGATTCGGCCTGAACGAAAATCAGGAAGATATCTTTATCCAATAAAGACTGCGTTTTTTCGTTTAAGCTAAGCACACTATTTCTGCTTGGATTCTGCGAATAATCAAAAAAGCAAATAAGCAGCCTGTTATTTTTAAACACACTTAGTTCGAGATTGACACCAAATTCAGCTATACTTGGTAGTGTCTTGCCCACAAGTGATTCCTGCTTCAAAGTTGAAAGATTTACTTCATAACCATAACTATCTACAACTTTACCGTTCTTCCATGTGTATTTAATTGGAACATAATCATCACTATTACTTTCCAATATTCTAACTCTGGCTCCATCTAAGATATCATCTGGTATAAATGAATTCAAAGCATCATGGTCAGGATTCAATACAAACTCTGTGATTTTATAATGAATACTTTCTTTTGATAAATTATATCTCTCCGTATATACATCGGCCTCTATCGGAATCCAAATATTATCAAATATTTTATATTTAATATTATTTAAGGAAATGGAAGAGCCATCATTTTTAGGTAATACATATCCATTGTCAAGCTTGTCTCCATGTACTCTCTTTAATTCAAACTTAGCAATATTGTAGCTGTGAGAAGGATCTATCCAGACAGTGTAACTTCCGTTTTCACTTTTTGCTTCTATGACATAACAATCCGAGCCTCCCACATTTTCCATCTTGGTTCGTACGCTTTTCGATTCAACATTACGAATAATTGAATCTATTCGTCCAGTAGTTTGAGGTATATACCCCATTGCAAAAGAACCGGCAAATTCACCATGTATGGATTCTCGAATATTTTTTGATACTTTGTCTGCATTCTTTCTAATGACAAGACTTCCTTTTGGAGAAATGTTTACAAATATATTTCTATCATATGCATAATAATCTTGACCATTCCAAAAGGAGCTTTTATAGTAAGGTTGGTCTTTAGGAATATCCATTGTGGAATTAATTTCCCCCCAACTGGTACGACGAACGTTAGCTTTTTTACCATTAAAACAGCCTTCGGCAATATCTTCAAAGTGGTAATATTCTCCATCAGAAAGTGTCGTTACGTCAACTGATGATTCAGCTTTAGCAATAAAAGATATT
>CAZMPL010000515.1:0-1886 GCA_964567805.1 uncultured Pirellulales bacterium
TGAGAACATTTCACGATTGCGGCGTGAACAGCCCGAAAATGATGCAGCCGGAAATTCAGTGCATGCTACAAGCGAAGTTGGACCAGCACTCGTAGCAGCCACACTTTCGTTTCTGGCTTTATTTGTCCCTTTTCTGTTAGTATCGGGTTTGACAAGTCTGCTCTTTCGAGAACTAATCCTTGTCATTGCAGGCATCGTTATTATCAGTCTTGCTGTTGCAGTATCGGTGACACCAATGATTATGGCAATGATATTCGGCACAAGCCGACCGAAGCAGCAATCCGGCTGGTTCGAACGTCTATTTTCCCGATTCACAGATGGATATGGCTGGGTGCTTGAACGGATCGTCAAATGGCGATGGTTAACTATAGCCATTTTTTTCTTGATACTTTTCGGGGCGATCAGGCTGTTGGGACATCTGGGTGGTGAATTCCTGCCATTGATTGACGATGGTCGTATCATGGTCAAAGTTAAAATGCCGACCGGTGCTTCAGTGTATGAAACGAACCAGGTACTTCGCAGAATTGAAGAACAAATTATGGGTGATCCGTTGATAGAAAAGATGTTTACGCTCGCCGGCGGGCAGGTAAAGGGACTAACCACTTACGAAATCGCCAATGAAGGTGAGGTGGACATTCAGCTTGTACCCAAAGCGTCAAGAAGTATCAGTACTGAAGATTACGTTGTCAATCTTCGTAAAATCGTCAGTAAGCTCCAGCCCGCTGGCGGTCAGGCAATGGTCAGACAAATGCCTATTAAAGGCATACACGGCATGCAGGCGTCGGATATTATCGTGCAAATTCGTGGACAGGATATGGATACTCTTGCGGCTTTGGCGAACCAGACAACTCGAACTATCGCAGATATGGATCATTTTCAAAATGTGCTGCTCTCTATGGATTTGTCCAAACCCGAGTATCAAGTCAAGATAGATCGCATAAAGGCCGCTGAGATTGGCGTGTCAGTTTCCGATGTGGCAACATCACTGCGTTCCATGCTTACCGGAGCGGTGGCCACGCGTTTTCGCGACGAACAGGAGTATTATGATATTCGGATTCTTGTTCCAGACAAGAAGATAGTCACCAGGCAGGATGTAGAGAATCTGGCACTCACCTGTGCTAAAGGTGATTCCCTTCGTTTGCGGGATATCGCTGCTGTCGTTCAGGCGTCAGGGCCGGTGGAAATCATAAGAGAAAATCAGATTAAGCAAATTACAGTTGAAGCGGATATTACTGGTGGTGATTTGTCAGGAGCGGTCGGTGAACTTAGAACAGTATTAGCCGGAATCAACATACCCTCTGGTTATGAATTTGACTTCGGGGGAAAGGCAGAAATGATGGCTGATATGAAGGAAACTGTGTTTGCTGTACTTGCTTTCGCGATATTCTTTTCATTCATTGTTCTGACTGTTCAGTTTAACAGTATCAAGCTGCCTGGTATAATTTTGGGCAGCGTACCGTTCTGTTTATCAGGTGTCGTATTTTTAATGTTTGCCTCTAATTTACCTCTGGGTGCTACTGTTATTATTGGAGTGCTGGTCATTGTAGCTGCTACGGTTAACGATGGTGTTTTGCTGTTGACATATGCCGGTGATCTTCAAGTGCAGCTGGATTTGACACCTTATCAGGCTGTGATAGATGCTGCAAAGATAAGATTGCGTCCCAGGATCATGACTACAGTGACAACCATGATTGGATTTTTACCCTTGGCACTGAATTTAGAAGAAGGCGGCGATATGCTCCAACCTATGGCAGTTGCGGCTATTGGGGGATTGGGTATGGAAATAGCAGTTGCCTTGTTCCTTATGCCCGCAGCTTATGTTGTTATGAACAGGAAAAAATTGATAAATTCGAAATCTATCCGACTACCGCCGAATCCCCGTCAGT
>CAZMPL010000516.1:0-1884 GCA_964567805.1 uncultured Pirellulales bacterium
TATAAAAAAACAGGTATGTATAATTGGCGCGGGACCTGCGGGACTTTTCGCGGCCATTTTCGCGGCTCGTGAGGGAGCTTCGGTAATTGTATTCGAATCCAATCCCGGTTCCGGCCGCAAATTGCTTCTCACCGGAGGAAAGCGATGCAACCTCACTCATCATGTCGAGCCGGCTCATCTTGTAAAACTTTATGGCAAATGCGGAAAATTCCTGATCTATTGCATTTATAAATATCCGCCGGACTATGTTCAGGACTTTTTTGCTAAATTGGGAGTCGAAACAAAAATCGAACCTGACGGATGCATATTTCCAAAATCTTACAAAGCTGAAGATGTAAACAATGCACTATTACGCGAAGCGAAAAAACTCAAGGTAAAGTTCGTTTTCAATAAACCTGTGCGTGACATTATTAAAGAAAATGATTCTTTCATAATACAAACTAAAGATGAGCAATTTTCAGCAGATAAACTCATCATTGCTACCGGCGGAGTTTCCTGGCCGCAGACCGGCTCAACCGGAGATGGTTATCGCTTCGCAAAAAATTTCGGCCATAGTATTACCGAGCCGAGAGCATCTCTTTTGCCGCTTATTGCGAAAGAAGAATGGACAAGCAAACTCGCGGGAACTTCTATCGCCAATATGAAAATATCAACATCTCTCGATAATAAAAAAATTGTAACACAAGGCGCGGGAGTTTTCACACACAACGGACTCGGAGGCCCCGCCGCTCAGGATATGAGCAGGTATCTTACCGATTTTTTACCTGCCAGAAAAAATCCTTTGGAAATCTTTTTGGATTTGGTTCCGGATTTAAAAATAGACGAACTTGAAAATAAGTTTATCAAGCTCACAAATGAAATTCCAAAAAAGAAAATTGAAAATATTCTTGCTGATTTTCTACCCAAACGTGTTGTCTCAGTTATTTGTGATTTATCCGGGTGTGATGATGAGATTCCAGCGGGACAACTTAAAAAGGAAGTTCGCAAGAAGATTATAAAAACAATAAAAGAATTGCCGCTCTCTGTAATCCGTACAAGACCTATCGAAGAAGCTACAGTAACACGCGGCGGAGTGAATCTCGAAGAGATAAATTCAAAAACAATGGAATCAAAAATATGCGAAGGCTTGTTTTTCGCAGGTGAAGTTATCAACGCCGACGGGCCATGCGGCGGATACAGCCTGCAAATCTGCTGGTCAACGGGAGCGGTGGCCGGTACTTGTGCCGCAATTAAATAATCGTTATAATTATTCGCGGCTAAAGTTTTTTGAAAGGATTGGAAAATGAAAAAGTTATGCCTGATTTTAATATTTCTGTCTTTTATAACAACCGGATGTACTTACGGCTACAGAGTATCAGTCAACGGTTATTCAGAACTGGCTAAACCGATTGAACCAAACGCGCCATTTTACATCTTCACAAATGATGCTAATTCACTCAATCCAATTTTCGAAAATCAGATAAAATCCAAAATCGAAGCACTCCTTGAAAACCATAATTACACCGTCGTGTCTGATATAAATGACTCGAAATATGTAATTTCATTCCGGGCGGGCTCAAACACGGAACATTATTACAGTTACGAGCCGCGCCAAAACGTTTACTTCGGATATAACTACGGCTACTGGAGCGGCTATGATTTCGGTTATACAACTTATATTCCGTATTACGATACGTGTTACAACAAGTGGTTCTCGTTGAAAGTCACCGCGAGAAAGGAAATCACAGACTACAAAAATGACAAAGCCATCTGGGTCGGAGAAGCAGCTATCAGTTCCGGAACCGACGATATGCGAAAAATTATCGATTATCTACTGGTGGGCTGCTTTAAATATTTCGGCGCAGATACTTCAAGAAAAAGAGAGTTCGTTATTACTGAAGATGA
>CAZMPL010000517.1:0-1874 GCA_964567805.1 uncultured Pirellulales bacterium
ACACCATTATATGTAGTATTGGGTTCCTGGTCTTCATAGACTGGGTATGGAGCTAAAGCCTCTACGCCAACTACATGTGTAGCCGCCAGTTCAACACCTTCCAGCTCTGTTGAAAAGTTCCAAACCATGCCTGTGGTAGTACCAGTTGATGCCGGATTATTCACCTCATCAACTCGCCAGAAATATGTTGTACCAAAATCAAGTCTGTTTAAAGTCACAAAGTTCGAATCAACTGCAAGACCCTGATATAAGGCAACTTCCAATTGTTCTGCATTATCTGTCGTAGCATTTGCAACATTATTTGCATCTGTTCCGAAAAAAACATTATGTGTTCCACTTTGCTCTTTGACATATTTTCCTGCTGTCCATGAAATTCTGCCGATATTGATTGATTCATCAAGTGAATCTTTCTCCGGCTTTGGATTAAAAGCCATTACAGATGATGAAAAATCCGTCATAGCACTATTAATTTCTGTTATACTAAGTCCTGTGTTATAAATTCTTACCTCATCAATCCAGCCATCCCAGTAGCGTGCTGTATTCCCGGAATTGCCGCCTATACGTACAGGTTGGGTATTACTGGTTGGATTACCGGTAGCAGCTACAGATCCATCCACTTGACCGTCTACATATATGATATGATGTGTGCCGTCATACACTACAGCAAAATGATGCCACTTACCATCATTCACATTTTTACTGCCGGTAACTGAGTATGGGTTCGTCCCATTATACCCCCATATCAAGTTGTTGTTGGTTCCGTTCCTCTGAAATCTATATGTATTACTTCCCTTGGCGACTAAAGTATCATAACCGATAGAAGATGGAGACCATGAATTGACTTTAGCCCAGCACATTACAGTAATTGTTGCGCCACTGCCGGAAATGTTGAACTTACTGCCATTCCCGCAATCCACGTATTTGCCTGAACCTAATCTAATGGCCTGACCGAAACCTATTGGGCCGGTCTCAAAAATCGGGTCACCAACCAGAGTTCCATTGGCAGGATCATTGCCGGACATATCATTCGTGTTACCTTCAAACTGGTAATAGGCAATAAGCTTAGCTTGTGCACCAACCGCAAATAATAAAAGACCAACAGAAATAAAAATTATTTTTCTAAACATAAAATCCTCACATAAAAATAAAAACCTAAAAATATTTATACTATTGTATTCTTTACAATTTTATTTAACGTAGATAATTCCTAAATAATGCTGCTTGATTTGCTTATACCTCCTTCCTAAAAATTTCTGAGTTATGATAAAATCAAAATATTGTTCTGAATAATAAAGCCAAGAAGCTGACTTAAGAAATGTAACCTAGCAAAATACACCGAAATATTTTTATTTCTAATCTATGTTAAATTATTGGGGACAAAGACATTTACGGTTTTACACACCTAAATCTTGCATCTTCATATATAAAGCTTACAAGAAAATCCTCTCAAAATATAAAAATACATTGTCTTTTTTAAAACACAATCATTTTAATATTTTTATACATATTAAAATCCATAAAGTCAATAGATATTAACTAATCCGAACATTAATCTTAAAAACAAAATCCACACAATTTCGCTTATCTCATTATTATTCAGGCAGTTATATCCTAAGTTTTTATTCTTAAAGAATTATATTTAGATTGATTTTTCAAGTAATGTTTTTGTCACTGTAAATACTATAATAAATGTTTTTAAAACATTATAAAATATTGTATAAAAGCAAAAGACCCTCGTTATTTTATAAAAAAACAAGGGTCTTTTGACATTACGTTAATTTAGTATGCTTTATTTCTAAAACATTATACTATTTAGTTTTTGTACAGATATTTCACTTCTCCTGCTGTCAACGCTCTGTTATAGATACGGAAAT
>CAZMPL010000518.1:0-1874 GCA_964567805.1 uncultured Pirellulales bacterium
TTATGAACAGTTTCTTGGCAAAGTCATACGTTTGACATCGCCCAATCAGGCAAAAGTCGAAGACAAACCAGAAGTAAAAAAAGCAGGCGGCGTATATTACACACCCTCATATATCGTTGATTACATTGTAAAAAATACCGTAGGTAAATTAATCGAAGGAAAAACGCCAAGACAAATCGCAAACATAAAAATTCTCGATCCAGCCTGCGGCTCAGGCTCTTTTCTGCTCGGGGCATATACTTTCCTTTTAGATTATCATCGTGACTGGTACGTCGCGAACGACCCTAAAAAATACACGAAGCAGCTCTACCAGGGAAAAGCCGGACAATGGTTTCTTAATATAGCGGAAAAGAAAAAGATTCTGCTCAATAACATCTATGGCGTGGATATTGACTCACAGGCCGTAGAAGTTACAAAACTTTCATTACTCCTCAAAGTTCTTGAAGGCGAAGATTCGCAAACAATAGAAAGCCAATATCGCTTATTCCACGAAAGAGTACTTCCCGACCTTGCCGACAACATAAAGTGCGGCAACTCACTAATAGGCCCCGACTTCTTCGAAAACGGGTGGCAGCCTCAATCAAAGATTGGGGATGACTTAAACAAAACAGACTTATACAACAAAATTAATCCTTTCGACTGGCAAGCAGAATTCCCCCAAGTATTCTCCACCAAAAATCCAGGCTTTGACGCTGTAATTGGAAATCCACCTTATATACGTATTCAAACACTGAAGGAAACTCAACCGGAAGCTGTTTCTTATTTTGGCAGAAAATATCAATCTGCCTCAAAAGGAAATTATGATATTTACGTGGTTTTCGCAGAAAAAGGAATAAGTCTTTTAAATACAAATGGCACGCAGGGTTTTATTCTTCCTCACAAATTCTTTAATTCACAATATGGACAGCCTTTGCGTAAGTTACTATCAGAAGGTGAAAACATAGCACACATAGTCCACTTCGGACATCAACAAGTTTTTGAAGGGGCCACAACTTATACTTGTTTGTTATTCTTAAAACGCGTATCACAAAAAGATTTTTCATTCGTTAAAGTCGAGAACCTCACAGAATGGCGTGTGACTCAAAAAGCAAAAGAAGGAGTTATAACTTCTAACAATGTACGAGAACAGGAATGGAACTTTGTCGTTGGAGACGATTTTCTTCTATTTAATAAATTGAATAAATTACCAATGAAGTTAGGAGATATCGCGGATATTTTTGTTGGCCTACAAACAAGCGCAGATGATGTATATATTATGGAGTTTGTTTCAAAAACATCGCAAGGTCTTAAACTTAAAAGCAAAGCCCTTGAATCTGAATTAATTTTTGAACCCGATATGCTATTCCCATTAATAAGTGGAACCGATGTCAATAGTTATTCTAAATTACCTAATAGGCAATATATACTCTTTCCATACAAAGTTGAAGGAACTACTGTGCAGTTGCTTGACTTCAATATTATTGTAAATTCTTACCCAAAGACAGCAGAATATTTGATAAAAAATAAGAAAAGATTAGAATCCCGCGAAAAAGGAAAAATAAAAGGCCCTAAATGGTACGGTTATATATATTTAAAAAATATGGCTCGCCAATCCCTTAAAAAGCTATGTGTACCACGACTCGTAACAAATTTATATGCAGGTTATGATGAGGAAGGTACTCACTTCTTAGATAACGTTGATGTTGGTGGAATTACATTAAAAACTGAATATCAGCAGCAAGAATTTAAATATCTTTTGTGCCTTCTTAATTCAAAACTTCTTCGATGGTACTTTCCATTTGTTAGTGCACCATTCCGAGGCGGTTGGCTATCAGCAAATCGACAATTCCTATCACAGCTTCCAATTCGCACAATCGATTTTAACAATCCTAATG
>CAZMPL010000519.1:0-1851 GCA_964567805.1 uncultured Pirellulales bacterium
ATGCACGACAAGCTTGTCAAACTTGTCGAACAAATGCTGGATTTACACAAGCGATTATCAGCGGCCAAGGTTCCTTCTGACAAAACCAAAATCCAGCGTCAAATCGACGCCACCGACAAACAAATCGATGCGTTAGTCTATAAACTCTACAACCTGACCGATGAAGAAATTAAGATTGTGGAAGGAACATAAAATGGGAATAGATGTTTTTAATCCTCCAACATTTGTTAGTTGTTATATCGATAAATATTCAGATATTCATCCTCAAATCCCAAAATTGCGTTCGTTCATTTTTCGTGGACATAGACGTGCTGATTGGCCTTTACAAAGTTCATTTGAAAGAGAATACAAAAAATATCCCTCTTGCCAAGCGATTGAAGGCGCTGAACATTATTCCTTAAAATACTTCAAAGAAAGAGTACATTTATATAGTGAACAGATTCAGAATCCCAGCAACGTTATTGATACATTAGTATTGATGCAACATTATGGCTGTCCTACAAGGTTAGTTGATTATACATGGTCTTTTGTTGTAGCAACATTTTTTGCAGTGAGAGAACATTTGGAATCAAATCATAATTTCTGCGTTTGGGCGCTAAATTACCCTGTTCTAAAACAATATACAGATAATGTTCTATTTTCTAAAAATAAAGTTAGACAAACAAGAGATATTATTTATAAATTCCCTGATTTTAAAAATAATGGTATCATTATTGTAGAACCAAATAAAGTGACAAAAAGAATGTCAGTTCAACAAGGTTTATCAATTGCTCAAACAAATATTGGAACGTCTTTTGAATATAATTTGTATTCAGCAATAGGTACAAAAAATGATCCTGTAGAAATAAATCTCGATGAACTTGCACAGATAAACCAGAATATTATTAACAATATTAAGATAATCAAGTTCACATTTAATGAAAAATATATTCAGCAAGTTCGGAGATATCTACTTAAATATAATATAACCAGTGAAAGTTTATTTCCCGATCTTGAAGGTATGGCAAAATCAGCAGTTGAACATATGTTTTGGCAATATTAAACTATGAAAGATTAACGAAAAGGCTTCTTGTGGTATCGTTATTTGATGATTGAGGAATAAATTTTGATGTCAAGTATCAAAGAAGATAGTCAGGTTTATGCTAATTGCATAACTGAGATTAAACAACGATTAGAAATTATTAAAAAACCACCCTGTAAAGATTTTCTCGAAGGCTTGTTATATATAGAGTTTATTTGTTTACAAATACGAAAAATATGCGAATTATTTGCTTTCTCTACAATGACTGCCAATAGACAAGAATATATGAAATTACGAACAGAATTTGAAAAAGATTGGAACTATACACGTATTATCAAATATGTAACTAAAGTCAATAATAAGTATTTTCCTGAACCATTGAATCCAATTATGGATGATAAAGGAAAAATAACTCGGTATGAAGGAATTAAGAATGACTTTCTTAACATAGAAAATATTACAGACATTTATAATCAATGTTGTGATTATGTTCATGCTCAGAACTATTATAAAGATTTGACAAATATATATCCCCAAAAATATGAAGATTTTGTAATATGGATTGATCGATTTCGAGTTTGGAGGGAAAAGTTCGTAAAACTTCTTAACTGTCACGTTATTGGTGTAAATACTACAGAGCTCAAAAGAATATTTATAACACACATGAATGCAGAATATAGTAATGTAGATGTTCAAGTCACGTTATGTGGGGGGCAATAATAGGGACGGTCGGAGAAACGGTGTACGGTACATTTTTTAGACTATCTTTTATCAACTGTGAAAATCAGTGTCGAGTAAAAAGAATATAGAATTAAACAGCATGGGCTGAA
>CAZMPL010000520.1:0-1830 GCA_964567805.1 uncultured Pirellulales bacterium
TAACAAGTAATGAACTACTGGCTATAAAACGACTAAAAGAAATATTATATTCCTTGACAATTGATGAAATGTATTTTACAAATTATCAGTATATCTAATTATTAAGTAGATACTTGGATATCGAATATATAGTGACATTGGGAGGTGTTAAATATGGATATATTTGAATATGCTTTAAAAATGGAAAAGGATGGGGAAGACTTCTATCGAGAAATTGCTTCAAAAATAAGTAACAAAGGTCTTCAGGCGATTATAACTATGTTAGCCGATGAAGAAGTCAAGCATTACCATGCCATAGAAAGTATGAAACTGAAAAAATATAAGATGGCACAAACAACTATCCTGAATGATTCCAAAAATATTTTTATAAAAATGAAAGAGCAAAACGAGAAATTCGAATCTGGTAAGGATCAGATAAAATTATATGAAAAAGCTCAGGAAATAGAAAAGAAAAGCCAGCAGTTCTACAATGAAAAAGCACAGCAGGCGGATTTGGTCGAGCATAAGAAATTGTTTATCGAATTAGCCAAGGAAGAAGAAAAACATTATTTTCTGCTTGAGAATATAATTAACTTTGTTTCAAGGCCGAAACTATGGCTGGAAAACGCGGAGTGGTACCATTTGGAAGAGTACTAACTATTAAAAATTGATACAATTGAATACATAAATGATAAAGAAGGGGAGTTATCAAATATGACTAATTTGTCACCAAAAAAGGGAAATGGTATTTCTGTTGTCTTATGCGGCCAGGCGGGGCAGGGAATACAGACGGTCGAAAAATTATTCACGCGAATTATGAAGGCCAACGGTTTTCATGTTTTTGCAACCAAAGAGTATATGTCCAGAGTTCGCGGCGGAATGAATTCCACTCTCATTAGAATATCAGATAAACCTGTTTGCGCGTTTATCGACCGTATTGATATTCTCATCGGGCTTAACAAAGGTTCAGTTTATCATCTTAAAAAGAGAATTACTTCCGAAACTTTGATAATAGGTGAAAAGGAAGTTTTAGGCGACGAAACGGAGGGTAAACATAAATTACTTGATATACCATTTACCGAAATTGCATCTGGTATCGGCAACAAGGTGTATTCGAATACTGTTGCTGTTGGTGCTCTTATGAGCGTTTTATCTGTACAACCGGAAAAAGCTGTTGATTGCCTGAAACAATTTTTTAAGGGCAAGACTGAAGAAATATTAGAGAAGAATATCGAAGCCATCAAAGCGGGGTATGAAAAAGCTCTCAAGCTTAAAAATTTTTCGAGCGTCAATATTGAAGCGTCCGCTGATCCCTCAGTTAAGAAGCAGATTCTTGTAAATGGCGCTGAATCTGTAGGATTAGGTGCTATCGCCGGAGGTTGTAATTTCATTTCATCTTATCCTATGTCGCCATCTACTGCGGTTTTGGTTTTTCTTGCTCAGAACGCCAAAGATTTCGGGATTTTAGCCGAACAGGCGGAAGATGAAATTTCCGCTATCAATATGGCTATCGGTGCCTGGTACGCCGGAGCAAGAGCAATGGTTACTACATCGGGTGGCGGATTCGCATTGATGACTGAAGGATTAAGCCTCGCCGGTATGCTGGAAAGTCCGATGGTAATACATTTGGCGCAAAGACCCGGGCCTGCCACCGGTCTTCCAACAAGGACAGAGCAGGGTGACCTGGAACTTGCCTTGTATGCAGGTCACGGCGAGTTTCCAAGAATAATATTTGCGCCAGGTACTTTGGAGGATGCGTTCTATCTTACACAAAAGGCGTTTAATCTTGCTGACAAATTTCAGGTTCCGGTTTTTATCCTGACGGATCAGTATTTTATAGACTCGTATTAT
>CAZMPL010000521.1:0-1824 GCA_964567805.1 uncultured Pirellulales bacterium
CCTGCTGATAGAGTGCCCTTGCTTTTTCGGTATTATCTACTTCAATGTAAATATCTCCAATCTGGAAAACCTCTTTAGGCAGTGTTTTTTCCGTTTCGTAGATAGAGAGCATTTCAGCGTATTTTGAATTTGCTTTATCTTCGTCGCTGTTGCGAACGTAATACCAGACCTGTGCCGCCTGCGACCATAATGATTCGAGGGAATCCGTATAATTCTCCACATTAAATTCATGCAACAGCAAAGCATTAGCAACATCACCAAGATGTCCGAATATTTCACATAGAAATCAGTCCCTTGTTGAGTTATTCCTCTATAATAAATTTATTCGCGTTCTTCTCCTTCCATGTATTCCAATTTTGCTGAATAGATTTATAATTCTCTATTGAATCATTGCTTTTGTAGGAAGATAATTCTTCTGCTATATTTAATTCCGCTGAAAATTTATTTAATACATCTCGGCTAACACTTCTAACAAGCCTGTCATCGTCTGTTAATTTGGGAATTAAAAGTGAAATAGCTCTATATGGCTCGATATATCTGATAAATTTTATTGCTTCTGCCCTAATTGTTGATTCCTTATCATCAATAAGAGACAAATCAATAATCTCTTTACCAAATATTTTCAGTATGCTGTTACGTTCTGCAATCGTACTGGAAGAAGGAACCACCTCTTGATTTTTTTCGGGCGGTGGAGGCCAAAGTCCACCCTGAATCACATATTGCATAGTTGTAAATTGCAATAACTTGTCAGATGATTTGATATATTCAGTACATAATTTAACTTTTTCTTCTATGTTATTAGCATCTTCTACTTTTAAAAGTTTCTCAACAACATTTTGAATTGCTTTAAGTGAAGCTGTATCTTGTAATTTCGGATAGTGTAGATAGGATGCGTTGCTGCTTGAATTATTTTGATAAACACGCGGCCATTTCGCTTGATCACCTAATCCAAATAGATACATTTCTATTTCATTGGAGTCCTTAGCCGGATTGGTTTCAGATTTGTTTAGTTGAGGTTCAAGAAATAATAACACTTCCTCGTCGTTTTTAAACTGCGGATCAGGGGCTTCTAAATCATGCTGAAATAGTATAACCAATTCTTTGTAATCTTCCCCTTTGATCATTTTTTCTATTTTAAGAATGATTTTTTCATTTTTTATTAATATCGTTCCTTTTGCTATATTTGGCGATTCATGAACAAGTTGAGGTAATGTACGCCACATAATCCTAGCAAATGTATTTGTCGATAGAAATAGTACACATATTAAACATATTTTAATATTCTTTTTCATTTTATAAGCCTTTCAATCATCGTATTTCCCTATTGTTGCATGCATTTTTCCGGGACTTCCCCAGTCCGAACCTTGATTTGCACCTTCAGTAGTATTTTCGGCTGCTAATGCTGCCGGTTCCACCCATGCGGGGCTTACACTTTCATAAGCATCCGGAATATCATCGTCGTCATCATCAAGGTCATCATAAGGACTACTATTATAATGGTTATTTGGATTTGGATTTTGATTCCATGACCATCCTTTTACCCAAATTCCAGTTCCATTCCCAGTTAGTAAAGAGTCTGCTTGTGAAATTTGTACAACATGAGTGTTTTCATGTTTAACTACATCAAGGAAGCAATCTATACCTGAAATAGTCGGACCGGTCATTCCTTGCTGGATTGTACCAGCGCAAAGATCATATATCCAAATTTCAGTCTTACTGTAAGTCATTGCAGGGGCCCATAAACGCATTGCAGGGGTACGCCCATATCGCGCTGAACTATTAACGTATTTAGCATCAGGATCACCAACTGCTTGGTTCCAGTAA
>CAZMPL010000522.1:0-1810 GCA_964567805.1 uncultured Pirellulales bacterium
ATATTCAAAAACCTCTCAACTATACCCTATTAATTAGCCACAAAAAGTCCCATCGCAGCATAGCCGCAATCAAATATTTCTTATCCGCAGATGAACGCAGATATGCGCAGATTATAGACTCTGTCATTCTCGCGCAGGCGGGAATCCATTTTTAACCACTATTTAAGGAACTCAGAACTATAAAATCCTCTTGATTGTAGTTCTGGAATGTGCTACTTTACTGCTATCGCGGTAGATACTTTTAGTCATTTATAAAGGTGTAGATTATTATGGTTTGCAAGGCAGCTCACAACATTAATGAATCACTTCCCTCCGGTGGCCAAAAACAATTTTCTAAAAAGAAATTATTATTTATTGCTGTATGCTTTGTATTGTTAATGATAGTTGCATTAGTAGTTGCGGCTCTCAATCAGGAACCCAAACCAGATCCGGAGAGTGAGAGAGTAATTCTTGAAATAGCCGCTAAAACGCTTAATAAAGATGTGAATGATCTCACAAATGAAGATTTTGCATCAATTACTAATCTATCAATTTTTGGAAAAGAACTTTGTGATATAACAGCGATTGAGAAATTTACGAATTTGAAAGAACTAAAATTAGAAACTATTTTATATCCAAGGCAAAAGATACAAAATTGGGTGATGTTTCTGGCAAAGCTTCGTATTATAAATATTATGAAAAAATACAAATATGATTTAAGTCCGCTAGAAAATCTATCTAAACTCGAACGAATCCAATTATCAATGATAACAATAAAAAATCCTAAACCTCTGGCAAGCCTTGTTAATCTTAAAGTTTTTATTCTTATAGGAACTAATGTTACAGATCTTAAACCGTTAAGAGAACTAAAGAATCTGGAGAAGATTATTATAACATTATCTTGTATATCCGACCTTGAACCAATTAAAGAACTTAAGAATTTGCAATCAATTGAAATATCTGGATGTGATAACATAACTGATAAACAAGTTAAAGAATTGCAGAAGGCTCTGCCCGATTGTAAAATAATAAGATGGAAAATAAAATAAAACAAAACATACCAGATAAGCAACCTTCCAGTCGAAAATATATAATCGCGGTGGCATGCTTTATATTGTTGGTGACAGTTGCTTTGGTCGTTGCTTTTTTCAGATTGGAACCAAAACCAGACTCAGTCAGCGAGAAAGTAATTCGAGAAGCTGTTGCGTTACAACTTAATACAGATCCGAAAAAGCTTACAGACGAAGATTTTGCAAAAATAACTTTCCTTGAAATTTCAGGAAAAGAGCTTCGTGATATAAAGGCACTTGAAAAATGTAATAACCTTAAGATACTTTATTTGAGTGATATTACTAATAAAAATCCGAAATGGATAAAGGTTCTTGCAAAAATTGGAATTATCAACCTCGATAAAAGAAATACAATTGATTTAAGGCCACTTGCCAAGCTAAGCAACCTTAAAGAGCTATATTTTTTAAATATTTCAATTAAGACCATTGAGCCGCTTGCATCTCTTAATAGTCTAATATTGCTATCGATGGTTCATGTTCCTGTATCGAATATTGAACCCATAAAGAATTTAACAAATCTCATTACGCTAAATATATATGATATGCCGGTATCTGATTTTGAACCGATAAAAGAATTAAAAAACTTGCAGAAGTTATGTATTGGATGCACGAAGATATCCGATTTCAATATAATTAAGCAGTTTCCTGATTTAGAAACATTATTGATTGACGATACAAGATTTTCTGACCTTGAACTTGTAACGGGATTGACAAAACTAAGAGATCTTAATATTGGAGATACTCAGGTAACTGATCTTAAA
>CAZMPL010000523.1:0-1803 GCA_964567805.1 uncultured Pirellulales bacterium
TACGGTTGTATCGAATACGAATTTACCGAAATTGTGTTTGAATGAAATACCAACTGGCTGATCTACCTGAATATTTATCGGGTGTTGTTTCTTATACGAGCGAATGCTTTCGATTTTCAGGTTGCCATTTGTCAAATCGACAATAACGACTTTCGCAACGTGCCATTTACCACGTGATGAGTATGACATAATCGCAGGAGTTTTTTCATTTATTACGGTATAGAGAACTTTTTCTGACTGTTCTTCACGAAGCGTTACCATTTCATTCATTTCACACTCTCCCTTTCTAAATTCGAATGCGGCTATTTCTGGTCCAAATAAATTCCACCCGGAACTTATCGGCCGCATCAAAACCTGCTTTTTCGGCAGGAGACTCAAATAAAATATAAAAATTGTTTAACGCAAATCAAAATTGCTTCTGAAAATAATCTTTTATTTAGTATAAAAGGCATATATAAACCTGTACTTGCTAAATACGACTGAATTGTGTAGTATTAGCTCTTATATGAACGATAATTATGATTTTAGAAAATTAGGGGCCGATAAAATCGCTTTTCTCGGCTTGTTTATAATCAGTGTTTTTATTGCACAGTTTTTAACTAAGATTAATTCGAAACTTGATTTTTCGAAACCGATAGAACTGGCTCATTCCGGCGTATCGCTTTCTATTCCAACTGGAAAACACTGGGATAGTACTCAGGAATGGAAGTATGAAAAAGAAGAGGATTCATTTGTCTTGACATCATATTTGAATTTAGGTCATACGTCACCTGACGCCAGGGTAATCTGCACATATTCTTCTTCACAGCAAAGTATAATTCCGATAGAACCGAACCTGCCTCAGATTAAAGATTCCAACAGCATTGCTTTGGAAACAAAGGAAATAGTCAAAGGCGGCATAAAGATACGCTGGGCAAGTATAAATAATCCGTTTACTTTTTTATTTGCGACAGTGGAATTGCCTAACAATCGTACTATGTCGATTGAGATTGTCGAGGCTTCGTCTATATCTGAAATCTCGCAGAGAATATTCAAAAAAATGGTCGAGTCTCTAAGTTACAATGATGAAAATCCCGTCCAGAAAGGAGCGGACTTCGTAGCCGCGATAAAAAGCAGGGGAATTGATTCCATAATAAATAATACTCATATCCAGTCATGTTTTCTCAGAAAGGATTCCGCGAACAAAAATATCGGCTATAGCATAGATATGCTCGGCTTTTTGAATAACGATACGAATTTTCCTGTCAGAGGCGCATCAGACTTGTACCTGGCCGAACCCAACCCGCGCGAACAGAAAACGATGTTTCGCTGTGATAAAACTCTTGATAACTTCGTATGGCAAAGCAGAATAAATACGAGAACGTCACGTGCCGCTTTGACAATCACTCTTGACCAGTCAGGGATAATCACCCTCACTAATGATATTACAGGCAGGTCGAGACAATACCAGAATTGCTCGAACGTTGTCCCGAACATTCTGCTCGAATCGTTTGTAATACCTGCTATTGAAAGCAATATCGATAAAGTGGTAATTGACTTGATAGACAGCTATGGTAACATTCAGCCCACTCTGTTCTTTTTGAAACCCGCTGAAAATCCTGACGAAGGTTATTCATATATTGTCACGCTCAAATCGATTGACGAAAGCAGTTCCGAATCTTTTTACCTGGATGAAAACCGCAGGATTACAAAGTCCGACGGCAACTACGTACTCGAACGAACTGATATTGGGACAATCGAAAAGGAATTTCCCGGAATGGCCGATTACATCTCAGAGCAAATGAAACTCCTCGATTCCTACGC
>CAZMPL010000524.1:0-1800 GCA_964567805.1 uncultured Pirellulales bacterium
GGTAATCTATAATGAAAAAATTCTGGGTTAATGTTATACCATATGAAAAAGAACTCGCTATTTCGGCTCTGGAAAGCGGCGCTGAAGCGGTTGTCTTACCTGACAATGAAAGCGGCACAGTGAGACAATTCGGAAAAATCAAAACTGTCGAAAAAAACGGAGACATTAAACCCGGCGCAGATGTGGAATTCATTGATATTGCCAGTAAAGAAGACGAAGATAAAGCCGCTAATGTTCCCGAGAATAAACTCGTTGTACTAAACATGCTGGACTGGACCATTATCCCAATCGAGAACCTGCTCGCCCGAAGAGGTAAAAACATCATGGTTCAGGTCGAAAACAGCACACAGGCAAAACTAATGGTCGAGATTCTCGAAAAAGGCGTTGACGGCGTAGTTCTAAAAACAAAAGATATAAATGAAATTAAAAAATGCGCCGAAATAATCCAGAGCATCAGTGAAAAAATCGAGCTTATTCCAGCTGCAATCACAAAAACAAAACAATTAGGCATGGGTGACAGAGCCTGTCTTGATACTTGCACTCAAATGGTTCCGGGCGAAGGAATGCTCGTCGGAAATACCGCTTCGGGTTATTTTATGGTTCATTCTGAATCTATTGATAATCCTTATGTAGCTTCGAGACCATTTCGTGTAAATGCCGGCGCGGTTCATGCCTATACTTTAGCTCCAGGAAACAAAACAAAATATCTTGCCGATTTGAAAGCCGGTGACGAAGTCATGATAGTTGATTTTCATGGCAAAACTCAGGTAGCATATCTTGGCAGGAACAAAATTGAAAAACGGCCTATGATGCTCATCGAAGCTCAGGCTGAAAATCAACCGATTAGTCTGGTTTTGCAAAACGCGGAAACAATTCGCTTGGTCAGCCCTGAAGGAAAAGCGACTTCAGTTACTTCCCTGAAACCAGGTGACTCCGTCCTTGTGCATATCGAAAAAGCAGGAAGGCATTTCGGAATGAAAGTCGAGGAAACCCTGATAGAAAGGTAAAAAATGTTCTGGACTGAATTTATTCGTGTCTTGGCAGCAGCCATTCTTGGAGCAATTATTGGGTTGGAAAGGGAAATTCATCATAAACCTGCCGGTCTGCGAACAAATATTTTAATTTGTATAGGAGCGGCTGCTTTTACAATAATATCCAAAGAAATGACTTTTGGATCAGAAGATTCTTTTACCAGAATAGCAGCTCAAATTGTCACTGGAGTTGGTTTTCTTGGTGCAGGAGCAATTATACAGGATAGAGGCGGAATACATGGCATGACTACAGCAGCAACTATATGGCTTGTTTCCAGTATTGGAATGGCCTGCGGAGCCGGATTATTCAGACTGGCAATCTTAACAACGTTGATAGCTATTTTTGTTCTAATGATACTGGTAAAACTGCCTTTACCATCGAGTAATCATAATATTGTTAAAAAAAAGGCCCATACTGATTAATTCAATACGGGCCGTTCTTCTTTGATATTATTTTTTCATATTCAAATATTTATTGCACACCTTTGACATTCATTTCAAGTGTATATACTGAAGTCTGGGCTGTAATAAACAATGTCTTTCTGTCTTTTCCGCCGAAACAAACATTAGAATTCCATCCCCTGCCGGCTGCGATTCGTTGAATTTGTTCACCTTTGGAATTGAATACTGTCACCCCGCCGTTTCCGGTCAGATAAATATTTCCTTCTTCATCGATTGTCATACCATCTGAGCCGCTTCTGCAAAACAGTGTCTTATCAGAAATTGAACCATCTTCATTAATTGTATATTTGAAGGTTTGATTCGCACC
>CAZMPL010000525.1:0-1780 GCA_964567805.1 uncultured Pirellulales bacterium
TCGCTTTATCAGCGTTTTTAACTATCTGCCTGAAGCTGAAAGCACCACGTTTCTGCAATTCTTCCGGCTGAACACCTAAAATTCTCGGCATCTGAGCACGATTAAGATTCAGACAACTCGCATCGTCACCATCGTGTACTCTCAACTGAACAAAATCCGCATTATTCATGTCACTATTATCAAGTCTCATTTCTTTGCGACCAGACTGCGTATTCAAATCATACAAGATACCTATAGTTGATTCGCCATAAAGAGCAAATCCTCCGGTTCCGGAATCACGACTTTGAGTTTGTGATGCGTTTTGCTTAAATGCCGCAATTGACAGAACAAGAAATATACCACTTGCGAGCAAACCAATTACCGCGAGACTTCTGCCGCTTCGCCGGGTGGAATTTCGCAAACCAAGACCGGCTAAAGAAGATACTGCCTTGTTCCAGCTGCCCGCGATAAATTTCAGTAAATAATAACTTAAGCTGAGTCCGGCAATCAATAATAATGAGCCTGCCCCGAAAAATGCTCCTGATACTTCCTGACTGTCACCTGAGCTCATAAGTACAGCTATCGATATCGCTCCTATAGCGGAAAGAACGGCTATCGATAACGCGATCCTGCCTTTTGAAACTTGTTTCGCTTTGAAATATTGCCACCTTAAAGCACCGGTGAGGAGTTCGCGAGCAGGTCGTTTTAACGAGCGGCGTAAGGTAATCCATGCTGCAATAAGGGAAAATATAATTGCAAGCAATCCGCCCATAATTAAGGTCACAATTTGTGAGTGGAAGAGTATTTCCGAGCCGCTCACAATTGATTGCCAGATTCTTGATATAGCATAGATGATTGTCTTAGTATAAATTATCGCGGCAAACGTTCCAATAATTGCTCCCACAAACGAGATTAGTAAAGCTTCAACTAATAACAATCTTTTTACCATTTTAGCAGGTAAACCGACGGCCATTAATACACCTATCTGTTCGCTGCGGCTTTCTATTCCGAAAACAAACACGAGACCAGTCAAAATCAAAGCGGCCATGATCAGGAACATGCTCAAGCCAAGAAACAACTGGCCGAAATCGGTTGTGCCGCTCCCTGCTTTTGAGCCAAGCTCACGAACCGGCATAAAAAATAATCCAATTGAAGATGGATTGACCTTGCTTAAGATTCTTTGTGAAATATCGCCTTCTGATATGTCACCAACAGGATATCGAATCGCGGTTAAGTTTCCGTACCTGTTCGACCAGATTTTCTGCCCTGCCGCAAGTGTCACGAACGCTTTCGGAGTACCTTTATAATCATCCCAGTATTTTTCATCCTTGTCTCGAATTTTATTAAGGTCAATATCTATACCGGTATCCCAGTCCCTGCAATTATCCACATCGGACAAGCCGGGGAAACCAGGCATAAGGTCACGATCTATCGCAATCCCCTGCATAGGAAGGATTTTTTTAACTTTGAAACTTGTACTCTTCTCTTCCAGTTTTCTCATTGGAGCCTGAACATAATACTTGAGTTCAAGCATGTCACCAACTTTTACACTAATATCATCTGCGAGCCATTGATTTATTATTATCTCGTTGTCCTGCATATCTTCCGGCACGATACTATTTCCTTCAGAAGCAGGTTCAATCGCGGAAACCATCGAATAAGGAGTGGATTTTTCACCCAATCTTATCTCATTCACGAAATAAGTAAGAATTCCGATTGAATTATTATCAGCGTTCAATGCAGCTTGCGATAGGACATTATCAATGAAAACTCGTTTGCTTCTGAGTTCGTAGAAGTTTTT
>CAZMPL010000526.1:0-1777 GCA_964567805.1 uncultured Pirellulales bacterium
CATTTTTCTTCTTTTTTCTGTCAATTGCAGCAATCGCGCAAAACCAGCAGCCTTCAAATTTTACAACCGACCGCGACGGCCGAATAACCCGCGGCATGTTCATCGGAGAAAGATCTGCTCCACTGGTTTCACCAGAGGTTTTGCCAGACCGGCGAGTTACATTTCGTTTGCGGGCTCCAAATGCGGCACAGGTAAACCTGACCGGCGAAGTCCTGCCAGGCCGGGATGCAGGAAAAATGACGCGCGACGACAATGGTGTTTGGTCGGTTACGATAGGACCTTTGGCTCCGGATGTTTATGGGTACTCGTTCAATGTCGATGGCGTAACAATTTCTGATCCAGTCAATGGCTGGGTCTTTACGGGTGTGCGAAGCAGTTCGCAAAGTGGAGTTTTTGTTCCCGGCGAAGGGGCGGAGTTTCTGGAAGTTAAAGATGTTCCTCACGGTGATTTGCGTATTGTTTATTTCAAAGCGGATTCGGTAAACAAAGTTTGCCGCACGCGTGTTTATTTTCCGCCCGGCTATGAATCCGGCAAAGAACGTTATCCTGTTTTGTATCTCACTCATGGTGCACCCGAGGACGATGAAAGCTGGACTTCGATAGGTATGGCCAACATTATTATGGATAATCTAATCGCACAGGGTAAAGCCAAGCCGATGATAATAGTCATGCCGTCGTATCAGGGATTAGCTCCGGGTGCTGTAGCGGCGAGAGTACAGGAGAATTATCCTTACTTCGCCAGGAGTTTTGCTTTGGACATTATGCCGTTCGTGGAAAAAAACTATAGAGTGATTGAAGCTCCGGAAGGGCGGGCATTCGGGGGATTGTCACCACCTGATGTTGTACCTGATGCAATAATTCCTATTCTCGATAAAATTGGTTACTGGTTATGTACGAGCAACGGCTTGCGTGCGGCGAGAATGGAATATTACGACAGGGAATATCCGGGCGTCCTGAATGACCCAAACAATACCAAGCGGGTAAAACTATTGATAGGCGACGGCTCGAATGCCATGACTTTTACTGAGTCCCAATATATGGCTCAAGAGTTCAAACGACGCGGCTATGATGTCACCTATTACCAGACGGACGGCACACATAGCTGGCGATGGTTCCGACATTATCTATATGAACTGGCTCCGAAGCTGTTTCGATAGCATGAAGCAAGCTTAGGAACTAAATAAAAGACAGTTTAAATAAGTGTGGCAGCCTCATCCTGATTGTTTTATCAGGATTTTGTGCCTGTGAAGACTATATTAGACTGTTGCGGCTGCTGCATTCCGGGAGGTCCCATGCGACGGCCGGTAGGAGCTATGACTTCCATTTTCAGTTGGTCACCTTCGAAAGTGAATTGGAAAGTTTCTGTTGAGCCGGGATTAAACATCGAGAGATAATACGCAGAAAGCTGATTCTCCGAAGTCCATGTACAGATACCGGCTGTATTGACTGGCGTGACTTCCATTGCGTTTGGATATACTGTTCCGGCTACCGAAAGCGTACGGTCTGTCTCTCCAATCAGCCAGTTATCAAGGCCGAATGGTATGTTGTGGATTGCGCTTTCCGTGACAAATGTAAGATAGCAATTACCTGAAGCATCGAATCGGAAAAGGACATTGCGTATTCCGGAGGCATTCTCATTTATCTGGTATCGCCTGGTGTTCATTGTCACTTTGGATTGTGTTGTTCCCTCAAAAGGTCGTTTGATTTCATAGTTTGCTATCACCGCGTTCAGGTCTAATGACTTATTTGGCTTGAGTTTCTTGTCACTCATATCAGG
>CAZMPL010000527.1:0-1773 GCA_964567805.1 uncultured Pirellulales bacterium
TCCGCCGCCGACCAATATAACCGCAGTTTTGCCTTTTTGATATACTTTAGAATCGAGAATAATCGCGGTCGATTCGTTTACGTCTATGCTCGGATTTATTCTCAGTTTGAATTTATCGCTCAAAACTTCAAGTCCCGCTATATTCATGCCGAGCGTGGAATCTCCCGGAGAAGATGTAAAAACCGGCACACCGGCCCTGTAAGCCGCCGCGAGAATACTTACCTTCCCAATTTTATTTTCTTTCTCAATCTCATCCAGTATTTTACCAAGATGATGATAGAATTCCTGTGTTCCCATCTCTTTCTGGAATTCTTTCCTGGTAAGGATTTTTCTGAGTTTCCGGTCGGTTTCCATCAGAACGTTTTCATAATCGAAAAGAATGTCATAAATCCTGGTTACTCCCACTTCTCTCAGTTCGACATCATCTACATTCGGACTTCCCTCATAGAGCGGCAGATTGAGCGGGTAGTGCATATCATGGTACATATTTGCACCTGTCGCGACAATCCAGTCAACATAGCCGTACTCGATCAAAGGTATAACAGACGAAGCCATGCCCGCGGGCGTAAGAGCACCGGCCAGAGACATTCCGACTGTAACATTCGCTTTGGAATAATCTTTTACGATAAGTTGAGCCGCGTCTTTGATTCTGCCTGAATTATAAGCATTGAACGCATTTTCGATTAAATCCGTTACCGAATAATCTTTGGTTATAGGCTTGGGTTGAATTCTTTTACCTGACAAATATTTAGCTCTTTTTGGGCAATCTTTTTTCATTTTATAAACCTCTGAATAACAACGTTTTATACAATATTCGAATCAACAACAGATTTTACCTGCAAACTGGCATTAAAAGAACCTGTTTCGTGGAGCAGTTTATATTATCCGTCCATTTTTGTCAAACATAGAGAACAATATTAAAAAAGAATTATTGTTTTTCTAAAACACCCTGAATAAGTTGTAAATTTGTGAGGATTTGTTATCTTTAAAAGCTAAATATTATATTGACGATTTTTCAGGAAGTTTTCAGATGAATATACAAACAAAACAAAAACTGCAAATAATACCGCCGCTTGTTGTTACGGGGATAATGCTTTTCGCGGCGATTGCGAGCTGGCCGTACCAGTATTATACCGCTTTACGAATTATCGTAACCGCGGCGAGTGTAAATGCGGCAATTATCGCGTTTCGCTTTCGGAAGAAATTATTGATACTCCCCTTCTTTATTACTACAATATTATTCAATCCGCTTGCACCAATAAGTCTTGCTCGAAATGTATGGATGGTAATCGATGTAGTTTGCGGCGTATTCTTTCTCGTTAGTATTTTTCTTCTCAAAGAACCAACACAACAAAAAATCAAGGACGAAAAAATGGTTAAAAAGAAATTCTTCATGCGGCCGATATTTTATATCCCGGTCATTCTCGTTATTATCATAGTTGTATTTGGCGGCTGGCAGGGGTGGCTTGCGATTAATGGAAACGAACAATTAAGCGGCGCACAAAATGCAATTCCAAAACCGGTAAGTATAATTCCCCCGCTTGAAACAGGAGAATCCGACTGGCCGAACTGGAGAGGGCCTAACCTCGACGGCAAAAGCAATATTACGGGGATTGTTAAAGACTGGTCGAGTGGCCTCAAGAAAGTCTGGGAAGCAAATTATCTTTGCCAGGGTGACAATAATATCTCATGGTCTTCTGTCGCAGTTTCGGGAAACAGGCTTGTCGTGCCCGGAAGAGGTGACAATAAAGACCTCGTATTCTGCCTCAATTC
>CAZMPL010000528.1:0-1770 GCA_964567805.1 uncultured Pirellulales bacterium
GATTTCAAGGCACAGCCGAGCGGCCTGTTAACATTTGCGCAATCACCTGAGCCGCAATCTAATCTAAATGATTCGGATGCACTGCATCAGGTTTTGAATACGGATTTAGAAGTAACAGACAGTTTCCAGATGCAAATCGGATATATGACCGGTTTTCAGGATTTCAAAATTCTTCCTAATGGCCATACGCTTTTGCTGGGTACTTATACTCAAAAGATTGATTTGAGTAATCTCGTCGAAGGCGGCGATCCGAATGCTATGGTTCGAAGTGCCGTAATACAGGAACTTAATTCGTCAAAAAAAGTAATCTTTCAATGGCGTACCTGGGACTATTACAACCCTGAGGATTTTGACTGGACAGGTTGTGCCGGTATGCAGCAAGTTTCCAAATTGATTCCAAATGCAATCAGCCTCGATAATGACGGCCAGATTTTGCTTGGAACAGATGAAGGTGTGAAAAAAATCAGCCGCCAGACTGGTGAGATTATCTGGAATCTCGGCGGAAGTAAAAATGATTTTTCTTTCGATGACGCAGATGCCAATGATGCTGTCAGCCATTTTATTGGTAATGATTTTCACAGACTGCCTAATGGTAATTATCTGATTTATTGCAATGGTAATGCTTCTCAGGAAAAGTCATCACAGGTACTTGAGTATAAACTGGATGATATAAATAATGTCGCC
The DNA here is from genome assembly GCA_964567805.1 of uncultured Pirellulales bacterium. Classification (GTDB taxonomy): domain Bacteria; phylum Planctomycetota; class Phycisphaerae; order Sedimentisphaerales; family Anaerobacaceae; genus JAFGPS01. The sequence continues at coordinate 685 of CAZMPL010000528.1, forward strand.
GAATTAGTATGGCAATACATACCGGATGTTAATATTTACGGAAATTATGGCGGCAACGCTCAGCGATTAGCAAATGGCAATACTTTCATATGCTGGGGACAAACCGATAGTAATTTATGTCCCGCATGTTCTGAAGTGACACCTGACGGTAACACTGTATTTGATTTGTATTTTGATTCTTCCGCAGTAAAAGGTTATCACGCTTATCGTATGACTTTCCCGAGCGAAGTTCCCGTACGCGAGGTCCTGAAGTATGAGCTTGCGGCTGGTAATACATGTGAATTTACTGATAGCACTACTGACACGGGAGTATCTATAAAGCCTGTTTCCATGGATGCGGAAGGATATAATAGTGCTTCGGTAAAGAGAGAATCTTTTGCACCATTATATCCGGAATTTGGAGGTACCGCTCCACGTGTGGTTCCCGCCAGAGTCGTTATTTCTCAATATGGCATTTATTATTTAGATGGTCAACTTATCTTCGATAATATGAGTTTTAATTTTGAGGACCCGAACTCCCTGACTGTGTACTACAGGCCGTATAAGGACAGGGGATTCTTTATGCCGTTGGAAACTTATAATAATTATGTGATTGGGAAGCTCAAGGCTTATTTTGATGAATATATTGGTTATGGTGATGATATCGGCGAGTTCGTATTCGGTTATCCCGACCTGGAGCATATTATATTTTCACCGGTTCTAATTGGACCTGAAAATCAGGAACAAGTTAAGCAGGGGGAACCGGTTGTGCTTTCGTGGATTCCGAAGGGATTTGTGAGCAGGTATCATTTACAAATATCACTGGATCCGGATTTCAACGATTTATTATTCGAAAGCAAATATGTCAAGGAATCACAATATGCATTTGAAGGAACTGATCCCGATACAGTTTATTACTGGCGTGTCAGCACAGTTAATGATGCCGGCCAGAGTGAATGGGTACAAAGTTCTTTTTCAACTGTTTCTTCTGATTAAATCGTAAAATAAGTCATTTATTAATATAAACAGCAGGAGCCTTCGGCAATATAATATTTGGTAATTATAAAAGTTTTTGCACCAAATAATAGATGTTACAATGGTGCAGAT
>CAZMPL010000529.1:0-1769 GCA_964567805.1 uncultured Pirellulales bacterium
CTTTCCCACCCTGGGTAATCTCTGCCTCCAATAAATACAGAGGATGTGAAATGCGTGTGATTTTAGCGGATACAGTCGCATCCTGCTTAGTTACAACAGGATGTTTATATTTTGTGGTCATTTCTACTGTTACAGTAGCAAGACCGTGTGCAAACATACAATTACCCATTGCGCTATCTAAAATCAACGAGATTACCCCGCCATGTAGAATACCGGGATAACCCTCAAATATTTCACTACAGGTGAAAGAAGCTGTTACACTTCCCTCGTTATCAACTTCAAATCTCAATTGCAGACCATTTATATTTTTAGAACCGCAAGCAATACAATCTGAGTGAACTCGATTGTGTACCATATTAAGCATCTTATTATTTTTCGTCTTAATCATGTTTTCTCCACAATACTACTTTTCAAGGCTGCTTTAATTCATTCACAACCTGATACAGCAATTCATTAAAGGAACTTAATGCTAACAGGGCATTTTCTTCTGTCATTTCACCTTCCCAGTATAAAGCTATATTTTCATTGATATCCTTGTGATGAGTCTTTGTAAAAGCCTCTTTTCCATAACCAGCTATATAATGCCTTCTTTTGCCAAACCTTTGCACAAAATAAGCATGTGGCAGGTCATTATTTTTACAGATAGCTGCCGCGACTTTCTCTAACTCTATTTTAGCTTGGTCGGTTAACAAATGTCTTCCCAAATTGTAATCATCCATTAAAAGTGTAAATCACGGATATTATCTTCCTCTTTTTTCAGGTTGTTTTTCACCTGAGAATAAATGCCAGGAACATTGTCCTGAATCCATTTTAAGTAATTCGGTATTATCTTTTTTTCTCCGATTGTTTTTACTTTTTCGGAGGCATAATCCATCAGATACTCTTTAAAAGTAAGAATCCCGTTAGCAATACAAAGGTTTTTAACGGTTGCGTGTTTGGCCAAAGGCATAAAATTTTCGCCTGTTCTGCCTTCCCGATAGCCAGCCGTACAAAAAGAGGGCAAGTACCCATCTTTGCAAAGGTTATAAATGAAATCATCAAGACTTTGTGAGTCTTTGACATAGAATTGTTCTTTGTGTGGTAAGTGCTCTTTTTCCATTTCAGCATAACCGCCGACTCCAACCCGTGTTCCGGCGTCCATCTGAGAAACACCTCCCTGTTTTATCGCTTTACGCCGAATTGGATACGCCTCCCTGGCTGTTAATATGGAGCCGGTATAAGGGCACATAAGACGTATAGTCGCAACAATTTTCAAAAAATCCTCATCGCTTACAAGATATTTCGAATTCTTGGACAACGGAGCATTTTCTGCATAAACCAAACGCGGGTAGGAAATGGTATGCGGCCCAACACCGAATTCCTTCTCTAATGATTGTGCATGATACAGCAATCCAAGCAATTCAAATCGCCAGTCATAAAGACCAAATACAACACCCAGTCCGACATCATCTATCCCTGCCTCCATCGCCCGATGCAGCCCAAATAATCGCCACTTATAGGGTTCTTTCAGTGTACCTTCTGGATGCACTTGCCTATATGTGGTGTGATGGTAGGTTTCCTGGAAAATTTGATAAGTTCCAATGCCAATTTCTTTTATTTTTCGGTATTCATTCTCAAACATGGGAGCGGCATTGATATTGCATCGCCGTATTTCGCCAAAGTCTTTGTGCGTGGCGTAGATTTTATCAACCGTTCTGCATATATAATCGGCATCGCTATCCGGATGTTCTCCATAAACTGCGATGAGTCTTTTGTGGCCAGCATTAACT
>CAZMPL010000530.1:0-1752 GCA_964567805.1 uncultured Pirellulales bacterium
GCGAATTTCTTACATTGTGCTTTATTTAACAAACTTCCATTAACTGAAGACATTACCTAACTCGTTTCTAAAAATGTTATTAAAAATCAGTCGGAGCACACTCCTTAAATCTGTCCCTATTTGTAAACGTTTTAACAATACAAATCAATTCATTTTTGAAAAACATTTTTTGAATGAATGCTATTAATTTTGGTTTTATTAAATATGGAAATCATCAAAACGAATTTGGTTTTCGCTGAATAACATCAAAAACTATTTGAATTCTTGTGGTAGCTGGATCATAGCCATAGATGATTTGCCTCATCAATTCGATAGCCTCTAAACGTTCAGCAGGAGTTTTCGACAACCAGTATGCTTTATCAACCGACTCATCAAAAAACGACACAACTGAAAAAGCCGTCCTGTCTAATCTTGGAAATTCAGAATTTACCATGTATTAAGCATATCAGAAAATGATAGGTAAGTAAATTTGACTTATTCTATTTTTTATTATTTTTGTAATATTTCGAAAAAACATTTTGCTTTACTGTTTCGGATGCTCCTGCAGAATCAGGAAAAAGCGATCCTCGTCATATACCATATTCATCATATAATATTTTGAGTAATTCAGACTTAATCTTTGCGCTAATAACGAATCTATTATAATACTCACTATCTCCTAAAAGTTTGGCAATTAATTCGGAATGATCTCGATTAAAATTTGGAGTAAGACTGTAAGCTCCAGCTTGCGCAGATTGTCTATGAAACCCTGGTAGATAAAAGTAACAGACGATCCAATCTTCAGGCTCTGAAAGTTGAAATATTGTAAGGGTGGCATCAAAGCTTTTATCATCCCTGTAACGTGTTGTCTCGGGATGATTTTTCCACTGTTCTATTCCTTTGATCTCGTATTGAGGTTCATCGAAAGCCCAAAGTTCGCCATCTTTATCCTGTGATTTCTCAACAGCAAAATATGCAGCTATATAAGGTGACATTGACCAGTCTAAAAGACGAGTTGGTAATCCATAGTGGCGTAATGTCATTAACGTAGTAATATCTGCGGAAAGAGCAGTTTTTTCACCTGTATCTGAGAAATAACGAGCTGTTGATCGATAAAGCTCAATACTACGACGTTCAATATCAAGCTTTTTGGTACGTGATAATCCTGGTTTAAGTTCTCTGTCAATTGTGGGGATCAGTTTTTTATAGCATTCTGGATGGCCACGACAAAGCCATCTTTTTCCGGAAAGATCTGCAAGTATATCAAAACAATCTTTTATAGAATATAAAGTAGTTGTTTTCCATTTAAGGGACATTATATCACCTCATTATATTATAAAGTACAATAAGTTAATAGTAGTCTGTAACGTTTAATAAGAAGGTTTGTCATACAGCTCAGAATAAAATCCTTCTTTTTAATAAATTACAAAACACCAGTATAAAAAACATATAAAATAAAAAAAACATATCTATTATATAGGTTAATTATGTTATCTTATGATACATTTATATTAATATGCTTTTATTTATTTGTCATTGAAAATATGTGAAATCTGCATAATCTATTGTTTAGAATATTGTAGGAGTATGGTATGGTTTTATTTTGAGTATGCTACCCAGCTATCTATGAAGATATTCAAGTCGAGGATATCAATAATATTGTCGGGGGGATTGTTTAGATCGCAGGAGGGGGTCCAGTATTTGTCTTCGGGAGTGGTTTGCCATGCAGAGATAAAAATCGCGAAATCATCATAGTCAATATTGCCGTCAATA
>CAZMPL010000531.1:0-1739 GCA_964567805.1 uncultured Pirellulales bacterium
GTTTTCTTCCATATCCTTATCGAATACAAGGTGCCATTTGCCGCTTATATATGTATGATAACCCGCGGGCTTGAGTCCCTGCGCGATTGTTATGCAATTATCGTTTATCTCACCAATGTAACCGGGCTTGCCGAGGTCCGCTACCGTCATCCAGCCCAATCCGGTTTTATGCGGATAAAGACCTGTGTTCAACGCCGCTCGGGTCGGGCAGCATCGGGCAGAGTTGTAGAATTGTTTATAACGCAGACCATTTGCCGCGAGCTTGTCTATATTGGGTGTATCGATTTCACCGCCGTAGCAGCCTATATCGGAAAAACCCATATCGTCGGCCATTATGAGTAATATGTTTGGTCTTTTCGAGGCGGAGCTTCCTCCGATTTTTTTTATGCCTTCGAAGCAGCCTCCAATTGATAAGCACGCCGCGGCTGTACCGCTGAGTTTCAAAAATTCCCGTCTCGTCAACTTCATAATATGCCTCCTTACGACAAATCTATTGCATAATTATTCTTTTGTAAAATTCCATTTTGACTTAAATATTGCGTAAATTTCACGATATGTAAAGGAAAAAATGATAGATTAAATATATAGAAAAAGTATCATTGAAACAAATGCTATGTATGGAATGAAATGACGAAGGAGTCGTCATTATCGCTTCTAATATAAAATTGTTTTGCTTTAATCGTAATATTAAATGTATGATTAGAGTAATCTTCAGATGATAAATATTGTGGACCTGAACATTTATAACAACAAAAACAATGTTTATGATATGATGAGAAATCTAAAAATGAAAAAACTTATAAGTAGTGAATTATAAAACAGAACGTGGTCATATCAATATAGTCTTCAGATATTTGGATTTCTCACTATTGTAATTTTAATTTATGAAAGATATGGAAAAAATATTTTCGTTGGAAAACAAAACTGCTTTGATTACCGGCGGCGGCACAGGTATTGGCAAAGCAATCGCACAATGCATGGTAAAAGCCGGAGCTAGTGTTTTATTGACAGGCAGGAGAGAAGAAGCTTTATCTCTTACGTGCGAGGAACTCTCTGACAAATGCCGCTATGTAGTTCATGATGTAACCGATCCGTCGAAAGCAGATGAGTTCGCAAAAATGGTTTGTGAAAGAGTCGGCGTACCGGATATTATTGTAAACAACGCCGGTATTAATCTGAAAAAAATCGCGTCCGAAACAACATACGAGGATTTCGAGAACATTATGAAAACCAACGTGCTCGGCGCTCATGCCGTGACTCACGCTTTTATTCCTCAACTCGTCGAACGCGGCTCAGGATGCATTTTATTTATTACTTCTATGGCGGCGATTTTCGGTATTCCCGATGTTTCCGCGTACGCCGCTTCGAAATCCGCTTTACTCGGTATGCTAAGGTCATACGCAACAGAATTGTCACCGAAGGGAATTCGCGTAAACGCCATTGCTCCGGGCTGGATTGAAACGGATATGTCCAAAGGCGCATTGCAGAATGATAAAAAAAGACTCGAAAGAATTTTGTCACGCACGCCGATGAATCGCATGGGCAAACCGGAGGAAATCGGCTGGGCGGCGGTTTATCTCTGTTCGCCTGCTGCATCTTTTATTACCGGCCAGCAGTTAGTAGTCGATGGCGGCGCAAGTATCGGATTTTAATTCACAACAGGAAATTTTATGAAACTTGGTTTGGGTTTATATAAGCACATGCTCACGAAGCAGAATTACCAGTTCGCAAAGCAGTGC
>CAZMPL010000532.1:0-1729 GCA_964567805.1 uncultured Pirellulales bacterium
TATCCTGATGAATACAAATGACCTGGGTAGTCATAATGTCTTTTGCTAAAAGCATTCTTTAAATCCTAATCGTAATAAATATTAACCGGAGATAGCTTTCCAGCTTTGATTTAATTCTTCCATTAAATTAATAACATCACGAATCATCTGAGGATCGCGTTTAATATTAGCTTCTGATAATCTCTGGTTCATAAATAAATAGAGTTTACGAAGATTCGATGCTATTTCGCCGCCCGCTTCCATATCAAGAACAGCATTAAGCTCATTAATTATATCCTGAGCTTTTATGATATACTTCCCTTTTTCCTGATTATTTCCTGCCTGCATTTCATTTATTGCAAGCTTAAGGAATTTAATGGCTCCTTCATAAAGAAGAACTATCAGCCTTCCTTTGCTCTGGGTAGTGACTGCGTTATCCTGATATGCCCCGATTCCATTCATATTTTTTCCCACTTCTTAATTTTTATCCATCGTATTTGACTTTTCGGGGAGACATCAGAAATTTAATTCGGACATCTCCCCTACAAGCCATTATATATATTAAAAACCGCTAATATTATCTTAGCAAGCTTAATGCCATTTGCGGTACTGTATTAGCCTGAGCTAACATAGAAACACCGGCTTGTGCAAGTACCTGTGTTCTTGTCATAGCGGCCATTTCAGTAGCGACATCGACATCTGATATACGTGATTCTGCAGCTATCAGGTTCTCTGATTGATTATTGATAACTGTGATTGTGCTTTCCAGACGGTTCATTTTATAACCGAATGCTGCACGAGCTGTATCTTTTGTCGTAATAGCAGCAGCAACTGTTGCAAGAGCTGACTGAGCGGCTTGTACGGTACCAATGCTGGCTGTTGAGAGACTCAGAGCACTGCTTGTAACATCACAACCATCGACTTCGACAACATCAGTGGTAGCTGCACCAAACTGAATCGCTATTGATGCTCCAGCACTATTTAACAGTGTGTTACCGTTAAATGCTGTCGCTCCGGCGATACGATTGATTTCCGCGGCCATTTCATTGAATTCGTTGTCCATAATTGTACGTTGTTCAGCTGAATACGAACCTGTTGCAGCCTGCTCAGCTAACTGTTTCATACGAATGAGAGCTTCATCTATTGTACCCATTGCTCCTTCGAAGGTCTGTAACATACTAATACCATCCATCGCGTTACGTGCACCCTGCTGTAACACAGCGATATCAGCACGCATCAATTCGCGAACAGCCAGACCTGCCGCATCGTCCTTTGCACCGTTAATTCGCAAACCGGATGACAATCTTTCGACAGACTGGGCCAACTTATCATAGCTGCTTCCCAAATGTCGAGCGGCATTTGCTGCCATAATGTTGTTCTTAATTGCTAACATATCATAGACTCCTAAAAAAAATAAAATATTTTTCTGTACTTAACAAATCCGTATTAATCTGCATTACAAAATGCAATTTAATCTAATAAGTCTGTTTCCAAACAAAATTATCGTTTAAATAATTTGATTCTTAAGGACTTTTCTTACTTGAAAATAAGTAAATATCGCTGGACCAATAATTAATTCGAAATCACAATAGATAACACAGTAAAGATACGTAATATTTTTCCAATATTTTCGAGGTTTTGGCTAAATAATTAAAAAAAACCTACTTAAAAATAGAAAATGTCGCTATATTATAATAGGTAATTATAAAAGTTTTTGCACCAAATAATAGATGTTACAATGGTGCAGATG
>CAZMPL010000533.1:0-1722 GCA_964567805.1 uncultured Pirellulales bacterium
AGTTAAAAGTATCTCAACCCTGAGCTTACAGAACTATAAAAGAAGCCTGCAAAAGCATTACAGGTCAGTTTCCCGATTGAATCTGCACATAAGTATTATGAAGGCGATGTTTCACTGGGCTAAGAAAAATGATATTCTTAAGAATATTCCAAATATTGATGCAATTTCAAGAGCAAAAGAAATTCATCAGGATAGATTCGCTTTTAATTCAGAACAGATAAACAAATTATTAACTATCGCGGATGTTAAAATGAAAGCGATGATATGGCTTGGATTAAATTGTGGTTTTGGATGTACTGATTGTGCTTTTCTTAAATGGACCGATTTGGATCTTGTAAATGCCAGGGTAATATTACCGAGGAGAAAAACTGGCATTTATAGGGACTTACCTTTATGGCAAGAAACCGTTAAGTCGCTTCAGAATATTTCAAGAAAAGGCGACCTCGTTTTTTATACCAATAGGGGCAATACGTATATACAGACTAATGTGAAAATTGGTGATGATGGTAATGAAAAATATACAATCACAAATTTAGTAACAACAAAATTCCGAAGGTTGATTATAAAAGCTGCTCTTAATGTGCCTAAAGGAACCGGTTTTTATACATTGAGGCGGACAGCTGCGACGCTTGCCGCAAGATCATGCGATCCATTTGCTGTTCAAAGACTGCTAGGCCACGCAAATTTAACAATGGCAACGAGATATGTTCAGGATGTTTCAGCACAAACTGACAGAGTGATTGAAAATAGCAGGTTGTATATCTGCTATATAAAATCTTGACAATCTCATCATGTTCGTTGTTATTAAAAAGTATGTGAAATAAATTCTGCCATTAGTTTATTGAGAGTGGTTTAAGAATTCACGTAACCACCACTTATCAGTGGGCAAAGCATTTCTGTGATTGAAAAAAGTAGTAAAGGTAATATAATTATACACATGAGTCCTAATTCTTATGAAAAAACAGACGTTATTCTGGACAGTATCGCTGACGGCGTATTTACCATAGATGAAAATTGGCGAATTACTTCGTTCAATAAGGCTGCTGAACAGATAATCGGAATAACACGGGAAAATGCAATAGGTCAGACCTGCAAGGATGTACTGCGTGCAAATGTCTGTGAAACCGATTGTGCCTTACGTTATACAATGAATACCGGTAAACCGATAATCAATAAACCGGTTCATATCATAGATACAGAGGGCAGGCTCAAGGCAATAACCATTTCGACAGCGTTGCTTAAGGATGGAAATGACAAGACAATCGGAGGTGTCGAGACATTTCGGGATATGACTGTTGTTGAAGAACTGCGAAAACAGGTTCAAAAACAGTACAGTTGCGAGGATATAATCAGCAGAAATCACAAAATCCAGGAGCTTTTTAATATTCTTCCCCAAATCGCTGAGAGCGACTGCGCTGTGCTGATTGAGGGACAAACGGGAACTGGAAAAGAGTTATTTGCCAGGGCAATACATAATTTAAGTCATCGCAGGAAAAAATCCTTTATTGCGGTCAATTGCAGCGCTCTCCCAGACACACTGTTGGAATCTGAGCTTTTTGGTTATAGAGCTGGTGCTTTTACAGATGCTAAGAAAGACAAACCTGGCCGATTTGCTCTTGCACAAGGAGGTACTATATTCTTAGATGAAATTGGTGATATATCTTCATCTGTCCAAGTGAAATTATTGCGAGTGCTACAGGATAAAACATACGAACCTGTCGG
>CAZMPL010000534.1:0-1716 GCA_964567805.1 uncultured Pirellulales bacterium
TGTAATAAGCTGATTATTGTACGCCGTCACAGAAGTCACTATACTGCGCCTATCCAGCGGCGGCGTACCGAGCGAGCTTATATCACGCAAGCCAAGCAGTGACATGTGCAGTGTTCTCGGGATTGGAGTCGCCGTCAACGTGAGAATATCAACGTTAACGCGGAGTTTTTTGAGTTTTTCCTTATGTGCTACACCGAATCGCTGCTCTTCGTCAATTATTAAAAGGCCAAGGTCCTTGAATCCTATATCGCCGCTCAGGAGTCTGTGCGTTCCGATTAGAATATCAACTTTGCCTTCTCTTGTTCGTTCGATTATATCCTTTGCCTGTTTTGCGGATTTAAACCTGTTAAGAACTTCAATCCATATCGGGAAATCCGCAAATCTTTCGGTGAAAGTTCTTCCGTGCTGGACGCTCAATACAGTCGTGGGAGTGAGAACCGCTACCTGTTTGCCGTTTTCCACCGCTTTGAACGCTGCCCGCATCGCGATTTCTGTTTTGCCGTAACCTACATCGCCGCAAAGTAACCTGTCCATTACAATCGGCCGCTGCATATCATTTTTTATCTGCTCGATTGCTATAGTCTGGTCCGGAGTTTCCTGGTAGGGGAACGACTCCTCGAATTCAACCTGCCATTTGGAGTCTTTCGAGAAAGCGATTCCTCCCTGTGATTGTCTCTTGGCCTGAACTTCGAGAAGTTCCGCGGCGAGGTCCTGAATCGAGCGAGTGACTTTTTCCTTTTGTTTTTGCCATTTTTTCGAGCCTACTTTGCTCAAAGCGGGTCGGGTCGGGCTTGTTCCGATGAATTTCTGAACCAATGCGATATTGCGAACGGAAACCTGTATTTTTTCTTTATCCGCGTATTCGATTGTCAGGTATTCGTTTAATCCTTCTGAGCCGGATTCATCTGTTTCGGAAATCGATTCTATGCCGAGATATTTTCCGATTCCATAAGAAGCATGAACAACGTAATCGCCTTTATGCAAATCACTCAGGCTATCGACTGGCAAAGACGCTCGTGCAGGTCTTCGTCTTTGACGCATTGTAAACTGGCCGAACAATTCATGGTGACTTATGACAATTGTATCGATGGAGTTTATTACAAATCCCTGGTTAATGAAACCAAGTAATATTTCGAATTTGTCCGGAATTTCCTGGTTCGTTTCTTTTATGATTTCAATGACACGTTTCTGTTCGGCAGCGCTTTCGCAAAAGAACATAACTTTTTTGCCGTGCTTTGCATCCTGCAGTAAATCTTCAAGAGCGGCTTTGTGTCCGGCCCATATAGAAGTTGCTTTATGCTGATATTGCTGCACGCTTTTAATATCGACTTTGATAAATTCTTCAGGCTGACTTGTCGCGAACCTGCAAATATGAACCTGAGTGAAATTTGACGCTGCCTGGTAAATATCTTCCCATGTGTATAGCCGCTCCGGGTTTTCCGCTCGATTGAGAAATACTTTCGCGATTTCCGCGATGTCATTAGGTTCTTCGAAAACTATAATCGTATTTTCTGGAATAATATTTAAAAAAAGTTCTTTCTGGTCGAGTCCTGTACCGCATACGGCTGATACAATTTTAATTTTATTGATTTGCACATTTGAGCGTTGAGTATCCAAATCTATTTTGCGAATACTTTCTATTGTGTCACCGAAAAATTCTATTCGTATCGCATCGATACCTTGTTGCTCTTGTGCATTTTCATTCGATTCGCGATT
>CAZMPL010000535.1:0-1714 GCA_964567805.1 uncultured Pirellulales bacterium
CATTACCATACGCGACACCCAGAGCGTAATAATCTCGCGGGCGGTACAGAGGACATTTCCCGGATAGAAATTCTTCAATTCAATAGTTTCTTCCGGCCAACCTAACGTACTGAACGGCCACAATGCGGATGAGAACCATGTGTCAAGAACATCGGAGTCACGGACCCAGCCTTCTGATTCCATGGCTTTTTCAAGCTCGTCAAAACCGGGTTTAACACAGGCATAAGTAACTGTTCCCTGGTCTGTTTCATTAACGATTGAGAACGTTCCATATTCACATCTATTTTCCTGTTTGCCTTCTTTTGACCAAACCGGAATCTGGTGTCCCCACCATAATTGCCGGCTGATTGGCCAGTCGCGTAAGTTTTCGAGCCATGTCTGGTATGTATTTTCATAACGTTCGGGAATAAAACGAAGACGTTTATCAACTAATGGTTTTAATGCAAGACCTGCTAAAGAATTAACCGGAACATCAGTTCCTTCAATCATGCCTGAGCCGAACTTTTCCGCTAAATGCTCGATAGGTTTTTTAACAGCGATATACCACTGGTCTGAAAGATATGGCTCAATCGGAACGTGGCTTCTGTAACTGTGACCGACTTCATGAGCGTAATCGCGAACATCTTCAAGTAGTTTTTCCTGACGGAACCATTCGACAACAGCTTCGCGAGCTTCGAACCTGTCCATACCAAGAAGATTTTGCGCTTCAGGTTCGCCCGCGTCTTCCCAGCCGAAATTGTCACTGATTGAACCATCGGGAGCCATTATATTAATAATGTCAAGATTATGTCTCTGGCCGATAGCGTAGTCGTCCGGGTCGTGTGCTGGAGTGACTTTCAAAAAGCCGGTTGAGAATTTAGCTTTTTCGTCTTCGCTGTTCGGGTCAGGGAGAACAACATGTTCATCAGCTATGATAGGTATCATGCGGCCAACAATCGGCAAACGAATTTTTTTGCCAACGAGAAATTCAGCTCTCGGGTCGCGCGGGTTCATCGCGACCGCTGTATCGCCGAGCATAGTTTCGGGTCTTGTTGTCGCTACCGTGACGTATTCGACTTTTCTGCCGTTTATTTCGACAGGGCTTTCGAGCGGGTATCTCATATACCAGAAATGTCCCTGTATTGTTTCGTGTTCGACTTCATCGTCCGCCAGAACCGTTTGAGTCGCGGGGTCCCAGTTGACTAATTTCTTGCCGCGATAAATCAGGCCATCCTTGAAGAGCTTGAAGAATGTCGAGCGAACGGCTTTGGCACAGACTTCGTCCATAGTGAATCGTGTGCGGTCCCAGTCGCAGGAGCATCCCATTGCTTTCAACTGTTCTATGATACGGGCTTCGTATTCGTCTTTCCATGCCTGTACTCTTGAGACAAATTCCTCGCGTTCGAAATCGATGCGTCTTTTTCCCTCTTCGGAAAGAATGCGTTTTTCCACGATAGTCTGTGTCGCGATTCCAGCATGGTCTGTACCGGGCATCCAGAGCGTGCTGTATTTCTGCATACGTCTGAATCGTATCAGAATATCCTGCAAAGTATTATTCAACGCATGGCCAAGATGCAGCGGGGCGGTTACGTTCGGAGGCGGAATTACAATCGTAAAAGCCTTCTGGTTATTTTCAGGCGGCTGGGCATGAAAATACGGCTTCGAGTTCCATATTTCGTTTGCCTGCTGCTCAATTACTTTCGGTTCATACACTTTCGAGAGTTGTTCGCTCATA
>CAZMPL010000536.1:0-1019 GCA_964567805.1 uncultured Pirellulales bacterium
TGATTGGGAGATGATTGATATGATGTTAGAAGGCTTGCGTTCAAGTTATTCTGATAATGCATCGTTAGATGTATTTAATTCTATGTTTATATGTGAAACTTGTAGTTATGATCTATTAGATAAACAAAGAAATAATCCAAAATCTAAAGAAATAGGGTCATTTGACGGTATTCGAAAATATTTTCATTGGCCGGACAATAAACGTGGAGCAATTCATACTGACAAAGAAGGATTTGAAATACCTCGAAATCCTTTATCAGTATACAAAGAAGCCGTGGAAATATTAGGCAATACAAAGAGGTACGAAATATTATCTTGTACAAAAGATAAACAGGAAAATACGAAAGATAATAATTCAAATTCTCTATGGGTTTTTGAGCTTCTGGATTCAAATAAAGAATATCCATATCATGTCGAAAAATTTCTTGTTGATATTTCAAATATGCATATTATTCATCGTCGTGAATATTATGGTAAGTCTGAGGAACAAACTATTCAAAATCAGATTTTATTCAAGGATTTTTCTGTTTTTGATCTGAGTAATATTAATGTTGATTTACCTAAGTCAATAATAAAAGAAACAGAGCTTGTTCGAGGTAAAAGTGAAGGTAATGATCCATTAATATTTGCAAAAAAACAAGTTTTTACATTAAAGAATATAGGTGCTCCAAAATTAACAGAGCAAGACAGTTTTAAGATTAATTTCCCTGCAGGTACAAAAGTATGGGTTGAAGATGAGGACTACTCATTTTATGCCAAAGGTGACGGCAAAATTCCTCCGAAATACCCTCCTTCACTTATCAATCAATTATTGCCAGACTTCAATGATCTGGCACTTAATATGTCACCTTCGGAAATTCAAAATCGTAAGGTATTAATTTGTTTTTTTGATATCGAACAGCGGCCGTCAAGAAATTGCATTTTAGAATTGAACAAAAGAGCACAAGAGCTTAAGGCAAAAGATGTAGAAGTGATTGCGGTTCAAGCTTCAAAAATTGAGCAGGCAACACTTGATGAAT
>CAZMPL010000536.1:1029-1711 GCA_964567805.1 uncultured Pirellulales bacterium
AGAAAGTTCTTGATGACTGGCTTAAAGAAAATAAGATTTCTTTTTCAACGGGAATGATAAAGGAGAACGAAGAACAAACACGTTTTAACTGGGGCGTAAGAGCTTTGCCGTGGTTAGTTCTGACTGATAAAAAACATATCGTTCAGACTGAAGGTTTAAACCTTGATGAGTTGGATAAAGAATTAGAAAAAATATAAGATTGTTAAACAATCTTACTACAGACATAAATTAGCTGGATGAGAAGAAAGGAAAAAGTACAATGAAAAAAGTGATAATAATCTATTGTTGGATTTTTCTATGGACCTGTATATGTTTTGGTCGTGACATTACAATCACAGGAAAAGTAGTCGATTATCAGGCTTGTCCGGTAGCAAACGCGGAAATAGCAGTAGTGAAAAATGGTATGGAAGTAGAAACACAAATTGAGGATTCCATGATTTGCGGACCAATCGTGCGAACAGACGAACAGGGATTATTCGAAGTCAAAGCAGAGATCCAAAGCCTGCGAGATGTATTCATCGTTGCAAAAAAGTCTGGTCTGGCTCTGGCCTGGGACAAAGCGCCAATAATGGCGGAACATGCCGGTAAGGTCCACTTTAACCTGGTTATGGAAAAGACGGCATTATTGACAGGTATTGCAGTAGATTCTTCCGGAAAGCCAATAGCCCAGGCAAAAGTATGC
>CAZMPL010000537.1:0-1697 GCA_964567805.1 uncultured Pirellulales bacterium
AAAATACGATGGGTGGCAGCCTCAAACGCAGTTTGGGGATGGCTTGGTGCAAGTTTTCCTGTCACGACTGTATGTGAGCACGGCGAGCCATCCCCATCCTGAAAAAACAGGATGAGGCTGCCACACATTTTTATATTTATAGTCGAATTGCTTAGCGTTAATTTTAACCATTTATACGTTATTGCAGTAACAAAAATATGGTTTTCCCGTAAACGCTTACAAAATATCACTTTTCGAAGATTTCAGAAATATCCGCTGTAACCAGTGCGTTTTTGTATTCGACATTAACCAGAACGCTCCCAGTTATGATTATATTATATTGTTCTTTGAACCATGTATTAGAGGCAAATTGGATTGGATGGTAAATAAAAGTGTTATGCAAACCCGCGACTTTAAATTCTTTACTTGCCAGTCTTGCGAAATAATAATCAAGCAGAACCGAAGCTGTCATCGCCGTCGAATCCGTCTGATTGTACGACATCAAATCAATATCACTCAGGTCGAGTATAAAATTATAATGAGTGTGCTTTTTCCACGGCAGGTTTTCTGAAACATCCGCGACAAGACTTTCTCCCGGCCAGTTTATATCAAGAACATCTGCTTTGTTTGCCGGAGTAACTATAGTTATTCCTTTAGGAACCGAAGACAAAGACCTTTTCAAAAAACTTCTTGCTTCATAGCAATCCTTTAAGAAAGGTTCTGGATTAACTGGGATAATTTCCTTTGTCGCACATGAAATATTTAATAATATAAAAATCAGAACAAAAAGTTTATTTTTCATTTCTCTCCTTTTGGTACAAGAGCAATCCATTTATGCTGTTTGGAAACATCCTTAAACTCATTAATAATTTCGCCTGTATTTGAATAGTGTACAATACTGTCATGACACGCTATCCATACAGATTTATCCGCAGGATCAATAACGATTGAATAGCCGCCTTTGCCTAATTCGAGAACCTTCTCTCCATTCGAGTTATATTTATGAGTGTATGCCTGAACATCAGTTTCGATTACTGCATTTAACTCCGTGAGTGTTTCCGGCCATTCGTCTTCAATTTGCGAATAATCTCTGTTCGATTCTATACCGGTTACCCAGACACTGTCATCAGACTTATCGACACATACACAATTAGGAACTAAATCCAACTCTATGGTTTTAATAATGTCACCGTTCGTAGAAATCTTAAGTAATTGATTTCCCGTATCGTTACGATCAAGTACTTCCTGAACCGCTGCCCAGGCTGAGCCATCCCCCCAGCCGCCATGCGGTCCACCTGTGAATGACCAGCTCTCGCCGGGTTCCAGCGGCAGAGCCAGTTCTGGCTGGGTTAGGTTTGCCGGTAGCAGAGGTTCAATCGCCAGGTCAAACGGGTAGCCAAACAGGGCTTGATAGGTTGCCATCATGCCGCGTTCCGACACTGCGCGCTCCCAGCCGGCTTTTCCGTATAGCAATGCCATCAGGTGCTGCACACCAGCAGTACCGGCATTAATGGTCGGGTTGATGGGCACCACGGTTTTATCCGCCAACACCCAGGCAGCGTATGCCCCCACGCTGTAGGAGTAGAAACCGCGGTTGAGGGCGTTGGCAGCCCACGCCAGTTGGCGGTAGAGTCCGACGCGGTTCGGGTCAGCCCAGCCCATGGGGTAAAGCAGGCTGTCATCCGGCGGGTCCTTGCCGGTCACCCAGCCGCTCTGGA
>CAZMPL010000538.1:0-762 GCA_964567805.1 uncultured Pirellulales bacterium
CATCAAAACAATCATTTTATTATACTTATACGTAACTATTATTTAAAGAAATTTTAATACGATTTACAGAAAAATTAATGAGGAATTAGTGTCCTTAAATGAAGATTAGTAAGGGACATATGAGATATTTATGATGCTTTAATCGTCGCAAAACAAAATCATGAATTGAATAAAATAATTATATGAAATTCATGGGGGAGCTATTCTAAAAAATGAAATAAGTAAGCTTGAGAGCCTTCTATTGGCATCCAAAGTTCTATGCTTCCTAAGTATCCTTCGCCGGATTCATATATATTAAACTTGCTTGTTGATTTTGGCCACCATCGGGGCGGATTCGATTTGCTGAATAAATCATTATTATATTCGTGAGGTTTAAGTTTGAAATTCTCGATTATTAAATTTTCCGTGACTGAATTGATATTTTTTAGCTTCCAATAATCGAAGGTGTCCCCAATTCCAACAATACGAAATTTATGTTTTTCCATATGGTCACGTGTAACCATGTTATAAAATTGACTTTCAATTCTATCGCCTCCATCTGCGCTTTTAATAATATGTGGTGCTGATGCATAAAAAATGCCAAAAATAACAGGACTAAAGAGAATCAGCAATGAAAAAACTACAAGACCTGCTGCTTTCAAAATATTCCTTAATATTCTTTGAGGTTTCATAAGAAATATCCTAAAAAATATTATATTCGTATCAATTATATACAAGAATTCTCGTCTCTTAAAATATTTAAAATAATTATAATATAAATAT
>CAZMPL010000538.1:772-1690 GCA_964567805.1 uncultured Pirellulales bacterium
AAGAATTGATACATCGTAATTTGCCTGATTAGGATTCGTTATTTGTAATTATTAGTATATGGATTCTGCTTTATTATCTATGCAAATCCGCGGATAATTGTTATTGGCTTATATTTTAATTCAATTGTATTGGGACCAAATTGTTGTTGGGATCAATAATTTCTGTTTCATTGACTGGATTCACAGTTTCTGTCTTTTCAGACTGTACAGGTTCAACTTCAATAATGGAATTATCAATTTCTATACTTTCCGGTTGTATTGATTCAATGAGTCTCAAATCCAAAATAGTTCCAGTTATGCGTGATAATTCCGCTAAAGCAATATTGTAATCTGCGACAGCCCTGATTTCGGCGATTTGAGCATTTGCAAGGAATTCCTGTGCCTGAAGTTTGAGCAGCATAAATTCCGGCGTGAGTTTTTCACGGATAACTTCGGAATCTTCCAGAACCTGTAAATGAATTTTCGCGGCTTCAGAAGCGGCTTTTTGTTTTTCAATTTCGATATAATCAGTTTCAACTCTTCTTGCAACTTCTTTGGTTAGCTGGCCCGCCTGGTCTGTGATATTTTCAAGATTTACGATAGCTTTTCTTTTTGCAAGTCTTCTTTGCATTAATTCAGCGTTCCTGTTTCGATTTCCTATCGGATATTCCAGTGACAATCCGATACCATAACTAACATAGTCAGCCTTGTACATATCCCGGAAAGCATTTTCGGGACCATCGTCGAGGCTTTGTGTTCTAAGAGATGTCACTATGTCTAATCGCGGCATTTTCTGATTTTCCGCGATACGAATATTAATATTCGCGATATCAATACCGACTCTTGCCTGTTGAATAACCGGATTATTTTGTATCGTAGTTTCAAGGAGCTTCTTAATATCAAGTTCAGTTTTTTCAAATGAAAGCTGACTGGCCGGAA
>CAZMPL010000539.1:0-1683 GCA_964567805.1 uncultured Pirellulales bacterium
AATTCCAATGGCATATCAGAAAAGAAGGAAATCAAATCTCTCGACGAGCTTGGAATAGTTTCAATCTCGACAAAATCCACAAGCACTGAAAACGGCTGGCCCGCCAATAAAACTGGTATGACATTAAAAACAGGACAGACAATCCCTACTTATGACTGGATTGCACAGCCGATTAATAACAAGTTATAATGTTTTATAAATCAGGCTTTTTTTGAAAATGTTGAATAAGTGCGATTGCCCATATATGTAAAGCGACAAGGAAACCGAAAAATATAGACCAAAACAGTGCGTTGGGCATTTTTGCAGGTGAACTCTGATTTGCTTTGATTGTTGAGTATTGCAACCCGGCGAAAAGTACAATCATAAGACATCCCAACCAAATCATGTAACGGGAAAAATATAAATACGTCTCAGATTTATGCTCCGGCGAGAACCAGTAATCACGATTTGGAACATTAAAAAAACGCGGAGGGATAAATCTGCCAAGCAAACCAAGAACAGCCATAAGCCATGGAATTCCAATACCCAGGATTGCTACAACCGAAAAATTTTCATCTTTGTCCATCCAGCCGTCAGGTGTCCCGCCAGCACCGAAATGCGACGCGAAACGTTCCGGCAACTGGGCGGTTGAATATTGCACATATACCAGAAGCCCAATGCTAAGAATCACCATAACCAATAATGGCACAAATAACGTTTTCATTATATCACATTATCCCCTTTCACCAATTATCATAGCAGTAGAACTTTATGAAATCAAAAAAATAATCGATATTTGACCAAAACTATTGGGAATGTTAAAATAAAGCATTATTTACTAAGGTAATTCTGAAATGATAAATATTCCAAAACAAATCGAATATTGGATATAATGGTTGAAGAAACAATTATAAATTCGGTACGAAAATATTTAAACTATCTTCAAAACAATGGTTTTAAAGTAAGCTTTGGAGTATTGTTCGGCTCACAGGCTACCGGTACAGCCAACAAATGGAGTGATATTGATTTAGTTGTAGTATCACCTGACTTCGACAAAAAAATCGAGTGCAGAACATTAGACAAGCTCTGGCAATTTGCAGGCCGAACAGATTCCCGTATCGAGCCAATCCCATGCGGCCTCGAACGCTGGGAAAAAGACGACTACACCCCCATCATCGACATCGCCCGCAACGAAGGAACGATTGTAACATTAAACTAACCACGGACTGGTCATCATTTTCACTGATTACTATATTCTATTATTCGTGTGAAAAAGGAAAAATTATTATGATAAGAGGAACATGTTTCCTGACTTCAACGCCCCTATAAAAAATTGCTATAAGTCCTTGTAAATACTGGAGGCGAAATTGGTTTTGGGTGTCCCGATGCTAAAATGTGGATATGTTTGTGCGAAAAAAGAAGAACCGATCCAGCTCCGTTTGTGTTCAGGTTATAGACAAATCCATGCTGGCGCTGCCGAAAAACAGGATAGAATGATAGTTAGCCAAGGGTAGGTTGTCGATCAGCCCGCAACGGGCGTCATTGAATGGACACAAAAGAGATATAAGCAACTTTTTGAATTACCTAATGGAGAGAAAATGCGACTTATTTTGTTAAAAATGTACATTGAGCTATAAATGTGACCTGCTGTATTGAACGGGTGTCCCAATGTTGAAGTCAGGCGTCAATTTATATATGGCGGAT
>CAZMPL010000540.1:0-1680 GCA_964567805.1 uncultured Pirellulales bacterium
AACGCGGTGGAAATGTCGCTGGTACTGCTCGTAAAAAACTCGAAAAGGAAACTCGTCGAAAAGTAGTAAGTAGAAAGAATTATCTTCCTAAGCAAAATATTAAGGAATTACAATAAGAAAAAGAGGTTTATAGAAATTAGACACGGATTAACACAGTTTTGTTAGACACGGATTTACACTGGATTAACACTGTTAAAATTTGGATTCAAAGATGTTGAAGCATAAGGAATTATCAGAGAATATTATTGCAGCGGCATATTCAGTACACAAAGAGCTTGGGCATGGTTTTGTCGAAAAGCTCTATAAAAAAGCTCTTGAGATTGAGTTACGCGAAAATGGTATAAAATGTAATTCTGAAGTGCCGCTTAATGTCTCTTATCACGGGCAGATAATTGGTGATTACTTTGCTGATATAGTAGTTGACGATAAAATAATAGTAGAAATTAAGGCTGTAAGCAGACTTGAAGCTGTACATGAGGTTCAGCTTGTTAATTATCTGAAGGCTACAGGTATTAATGTTGGATTGTTAATAAACTTCGGACAATCTGTTGAAATAAAACGTAGAGTTTTTGGTTATGACACGGATTAACACTGTTTTTTTAGACACGGATTTACACAGGATTAACACTGTTTCCTAAAAAAAATAGTTTAAGTTGGTTTTAATAAAAGGTAGAAATCATGGCGCTATCTGTTACAGGCGAACAAGTAGAATTAGTTCTTCGTCGATTATTGCCTCAACGAGGATATGAGTTGCTGAATAAGCCCCGGACAAAAGGGGAAACAGGTGCTGACATGATTGCTAAAAAGAATAATGAAGATGTTTTTATTGAGTGTATAGGTTACCAAGAGAATCCTTCTCTCCGTTCTAAACAGTTTTACGAAGGTTTTTTTAGGACTGTATCACGATTGAAAGATGGCGCTTCAAGATGTGTATTGGCGTTACCAACAGGATTTAATAAGGGCAAAAAACAACGTGCAAAACAGTATGGTGAAGCATGGACAAGGATAGGTAATACGTTTCCAGAACTTGAAATATGGCCTGTAAATGTCAAAGAGAATACTTACTATGAATGTAAATGGAATAATTGGCCAGCAGATTCCTTTGGCAGTGAAATTTCACACTCACGTATTAAAAAGGCCTCAGAGATTTATCGTTATACTGAGGAGTTTCACCTTGAAAATTGTACCGAAGAAATTAAATCTATTTACATCAAGCTGAAAGGACAGTTTCTTGAAACAAAGAGTTCAATTGATTTCATGCCAACAAAGACATATATTGGGGTTGTGGACAGAAAACGTATTGCATATATACAACTAAAAGGTAAAAATGTGCATCTCATAATTCTTATGAATGAAAATGAAACTAAAGATATTCTAAAATCTCAACATCACGAGATTGTAGCTTTTACTGAATCACAACAAAAAAGATGGGGAGGTAAAAATCCAACTTGTGCGATTAATCTCCGTGATGTCGAATATTGGAAAGAAATTCAACAATTGATTGAACAACTTGTAAAAAGATATGAGTAATTGTAGAATTCTAAAATATTTAATAATAAATCCGTGTTAATCGGTGTTAATCCGTGTCTAAAAAGACAGTGTTAATCAGTGTCGAAGAAGAAGGGAATTATGGGATTAGAGCTTTATAATAGTTTAACGAGAAGGCAGGAAGAATTTGTA
>CAZMPL010000541.1:0-1674 GCA_964567805.1 uncultured Pirellulales bacterium
ATTTGGCAGACAATACTTTCACAGGTTCCCGTTTTTGCTTTGGTTCTGTTTATCGCATGTTACAGGTATGTGAGTATCAGGAGATATTTATGAGGATACAGGGCATAATACATCAGAATATTGTTCAGCTTAAATGGTATATCCTTGCCTGTGTTGGACTAGTTTTGGCTTTGCCGATTGAAAATACTATCATCAGCATTGTAACAAGAGAGGAGCCTTTCGTAACTGGAGTAGTTACTATTACAGTAATGATTACTCCTTTGCTTGCGGGCCTTTTGGCTTGTGTAAATGTTCAGGCCGATTTGGATGACAAACGATATATCTTCTGGAGATCGAAACCTGTAAATATAAAATATATTTTGATGATCAAATATTTGGCAGGTCTTCTAGTTTCATTCTTTATTATTGCATGTCCGATTCTCTATGGATTAATTTTAACGTTTTTCACAAGCGAAGGCCTTGAAAACATGGACATGGATTTTCTCTTGCCTGTAATTTTACTTGTATCAACAATAACTTATACTTTATGTTTTGCCTCAAATATATTTATAAGAAATACAGCACGTGCATGGCTAATCGGTATGCTTATTACAGGTTTTTTCTTTATTCTTCCTTTTTTACTGCCTCTGAATTTAAGAGACTATAATTCACTACTTAATTTGAAGAGAATTTTGATTATTGTACCTTTAGTGGCAATAAGCGTTTTTATATTGTCTCTTTTCGCGGCTCAGCATGACTGGCATCTCAGGACAAATTTGAAAGGTCTGCTTTGGGTAATAGCTGGAATTGTATTTGTTCTGTTTATGCTTTTCAGTTCGCAAGTTGCAAATATAAAGGTACTCGATGAAATAGAAGTTCAACCTTTGAATCAATTAGTATCAGAAACAGGCACACAAGAATTAAGGAATTATGTTTCAGGAGGAGAGATTTTCCTCCTTGCCGAGAACCATCAAATAATCTGGGATACTAATCCACTCGATTATAATGGTGATAAAATTGTATTTCGTACACGAAGTTATGTGAATACTGATAATAATATTTCCTTCAGTGACATAAAAGGAAATCCTGATAAAAAAGTAATTTTAAAAACAATTCTTGGAAAGTTTTCAAAATACCCTTATGACGAAGGACGATTGATTAAAGAAATTAATGGTAATTTATATTATTATGAAATTCATGCTTATTATCAGGAATTTAAAGAAAAGCCTAAAGTAGAAACCGAATATACTAACGTTATATTATATAGTTATAAATTGACCGATAAATCCTGGGTACCTTCAAGCGAACTCGATCTTTCTGAATGTATCAATGAAGATACTGTACAAATGCGTCTGGCAATGCGTTTTATTGGAGATACGTTATTTGCCTTTGTAGAAAATAGTATTGTCGAAATCGATGTTACTAATCCAGATGAATTACAAATAATTAATTTGAAGATAAATGCTATTAATCGCAAAACAAAGTTCAAACCATGGGAACGCCAGGATTTAATTACTGTACCGATATTACCAGTTGATGGAATCAGTATGGAAGATAAAATTAAACTCAGTATAGATTATATTTATAACTATCCTAAGATGTACGAATCTTCTATTGTTGATATCCAGGATAATAAAATATGGTAATTATAAAAGAATTGGCACTAAATTAACAATATTTTGAGCTAATAAATCA
>CAZMPL010000542.1:0-1663 GCA_964567805.1 uncultured Pirellulales bacterium
TACTATACCACCTGTGATAGAAGAAACTCCTGAACCGGTTGTGGAAGTTGCAATCGAGCCGGAGCCGGTACCACAACCTGAACCTGTATATGAAGAACCTGTCCAGAATCAACCGAGATATACTATGACTGACCAGCAAAGACAGGATGCAACTCAATGGATGACATGGTTTGGTACGCTTACCCAGGAAGAACAAATGCAGTTGTTTCGCGGCTCGATAATTTCATTCATGCAGCTTATGCAGAGATGGCAAACTTTGCCCACGGAACAGGTAATGCAGGAACGCGCATTTTTACGTGAACTTATCGAAGGATGGCAGAATTTGCCGCAGGAGGACAGGGAGCAGGGGATTGAAAATATTCAGATCCAGATCGAACAATGGCTGCAATCCGGACAACAGTATTAAATTAATTTTCACACAGAATATCTCTGCGTGAGTAAATTTATAATTACTCAAACTGAACTATTCTGCGTTGTCATGCTGAACGGAGTGAAGCATCTGGCTCTCGAATAAGAAGTTACAAACGATACATATTTTAAATTCGAAGGCCAGATCCTTCGTTTCACTCAGGCCCCACGGGCTCCTTGCGGAGATGACAAAGGTCAAAAGCTTTTTGCTGTAAAAGCACTTATAACATCATTTCGCTCATAATCGGTCAGTTTAAGTAATTGCTACGTTTTCTGGCCGGACATTAGAAATATTGAAAATGTTTTTAAGTCTCCATCCACGGTTGGTTTTGTGATTTTATCTGCCGTGGTGTTTTTTACATTTTTAAATCCTGCATTGATAAAAATATTTTTCAGTTCTTCTCGTGAAAATCCGAAATGAAACACGCCTGTATTGTCGTTATGGAATTTGCCGCCATCAGGATCAAGGTCAGAAAGACACAAATGACCTCCCGGTTTTATGATATTGTAGAATTGCTTCAAAAGCGAATCTATATCCTTTATATGATGAAGTGTCATGTTGCTTATAACAAGGTCATATTGCCCGGTCAAAGTGTCACCTTTATCAAGGTCAATAAATAAGGAGGTTACGTTTTTCAAATTCAATTTGGTTATTTTAGAATTTAGAATTTCAAGCATGCCTTGAGAGTTATCGATACCAGTTATCGAGTGTACAAAAGGTTGTATTTGCAAGGTCAGTAGTCCCGTGCCGCATCCGAAGTCCATGGCATCCATTTCAGGATTCAGTGCAACTTGATTGGAAATAGCATTAGCGACATTTTGAACTAATTTGACCCGGACAGGATTTTCATCCCACGAAGCGGCTTCTTTGTTAAAATCTCTTTTTTCTATATTCATAAATTTAACTCCTTAATTTTTATAAAGTTATCATATAGTTGACTAATCGTAAATGATTATAAGAAATGTGTTAAAGAATATTTTACTCTTTATAATAAATTCGACCTTAGTTTTATTTATAGAATACAGAGTGTATAAAAAAACACCTTACCTGGTTCTATGCGGATAAGGTGTTTATCATAAAGTTTATTCAACAACGTATAAATGGTTACAATTAATGTAAGCAATTCGAATATAAATATAAAAATGGATGGCAGCCTCATCCTGTTTTTTTTCAGGATGGGGATGGTCTGTCATGCTCGCGCACAATCGCGGCAGGAAAACTTGCGCAAAGCCATCCCCAAACTGCGTTTGAGGC
>CAZMPL010000543.1:0-1660 GCA_964567805.1 uncultured Pirellulales bacterium
GAGATTTACGACCTCAGGCCGGAATGTGCGAAAAAGGTCAATGGTGTCATAATTAGTCATGAGAAGTTATCAGGTGATCCGAGCGGATATGTTAAAGTAAATCTTGGTAAAAATTCCATGTTTACTGAAATAGAAAATTTGTGCAATCTGCTTTATGGTTCTGAATATGATACAAGCGAAATTCGAAGTCATCATACCGGAGGAGTTCACGAATATCTGGTTTCGAAAACAGTTCTTGGTGCTGATTGTGTGATAAATCTTCCGAAATTAAAAACTCATAAGAAGACCGGATTAACGGTGTGTATGAAAAACCTTGTAGGTATAAATGGTAATAAAAACTGGCTGCCGCACCATAGGTTAGGAACTCCTTCTCAGGGTGGTGACCAGTTTGCTGATAATAGTGTAAAGAATAAATTCGAACGTAAAACTATGGAATTGTTCAGGACAATATTTCCTAAACTTGGTATTTTGAAAAAAGTCTTGGCGAAACCAGCGAAGCATATTGGGACTGCTGTTTTTGGCAATACAAATACCAATACAATACGTTCCGGAAACTGGTATGGTAATGACACAACCTGGCGTATGGCAATTGATTTGAATAAAATATTATTTTATTCAAATGTCAATGGTGAAATTCAGGATAAACCAGCAAGAAAGATTTTTTGTATTGTTGATGGAATTGTCGGCGGTGAAGGAAACGGCCCGCTTGATCCGACACCGAAACCAACTGGTGTAGTTTTAGCTGGTTATAATCCAGTTGTGGTCGATTTGGTTTGTGCGAGATTGATGGATTTCGATTACAGAAAATTACCGATATTAAACAGGGCGATGTCCCATGAATCATTACCGCTTTATATTGGTAAATATGAAGATATAAAATGTTTTTCGAATTACTCAGAATATAATAAGGCCTTATGTGATTTCAATGAGGAATGTTTAGCTTTTAAGCCGCACTTTGGCTGGAATAAACACATTGAACTCACACAAAGTCACTAAGCCGCAAAAAAAATATAATAAAACAAAATCCTTTAATTCTCAGTGTCTTTGTGTCTCTGTGTGAAATATAACTAATATGAAAAAGGCATTTTCTAAAAAGAATCTTTGGGAAGAAACTCATTCTCTTGTAAAAGCTACTTTGGGAAGATGTCTGGGTATGTTACCGCTTGATTTATTATTAGGTAAAAAATTCCGGACAAATTGTCAATTTGCTCGAAACGTCCAAAATATGCCTGTGGAACAAATACGTGATTATCAATTACATAAATTTAGAGAAATAGCAAAACTTGCCTATGAAAAAACAAAGTATTATCATCAATTATTCGATAATGCAGGAATCAAGCCGGAACAATTAGAGTCTCTTGATGACATAAAATTAATACCTTATATTGACAGGCAAATTGTTAGGGATAATATCGAAGAGATGCTTACCAGGCCCATAACGGATAGAGATATTGATTTTGCATCTACTGGAGGCGTAAGCGGTAAGCCACTGAATTTTTATATTAATGCACACCGTTCTGAAACTGAATATGCTTATCTTGTGACCAGTTGGCAGCGTGCCGGTTATAAGCTTGGAATGCCTATGGCGGTTCTTCGTGGGAAAATTGTTAAGCCGGATAAAAATGGTTTCTATCATGAATATGATCCTATTCTGCGTCAT
>CAZMPL010000544.1:0-1658 GCA_964567805.1 uncultured Pirellulales bacterium
CATGCCGTCATCTGATGACTCGTCCGAGCTCGAAGTGACATCAGGATAGCCGCTATCATTACCGTCCTGATTATTTTGTGCAAATGACTCAAATGCCGAGAATGAGCTTAATCCGGATGATGAGTCATCTCCATTCCCGAAAGAATCAGTGTTATCATCATTAGAATCACCATAAGATTGAAGGAGATTCGAGAAATCCTCAGATTTTTCTTTTACTTTCGCAACTTCTTTCTGCGGGAATTTTACACCTTCCGGCGGTTTACTGTTATGACACGAGAGGCAAAAATCCGTATATTCGTCGGTAAATATTCTTGTGCCCGGAGCATTCGGGTCGTTCAAATATACAGTGCCGTAACCATGTTTTGTCATATCGTGACATACAAGGCAATCACTGTCTTTAATAATACCTGAAATATGCTTGGAAACATTATCGAAATCACTGTCCGGGCCTAAAACACGCCTGCGGCCATACTCCTCATGCTCATCTCTCTTATGACATCTGATACATGTATCATTCAGGACTAAATTACCTTCCGCGTGACAGAAAACACAATATCGTGACTGACCTAACATACCATGATGATAGTCCGCGTCACCGTGGCAATCGTTACATCCTCCATCGTGCGGCATAGTTAAAAATATTTTGCATTCCCCCGCTTTTACTTTGCCGGTCCAGATTCGCTGCCCCGATTCTTTTTGATACCCTGAAACATCCTGTTCATCAATATCTACGACACAACTGACATCAAAAAAACCATCGGTAAATCCCATGTCATTTACATCATTATTAATAACACACATAATTTCGGCTTGAAATATCTCACCGGGATGAATTACCTGCAACGATGGAGTGAACATTTTTTCATATTGCTCTTCTGTAAATTTATGTACTTCTGTGAGTATAACTTTATCCGCATGATTAAGCTTTAATTTCCATTTATCCCTGTTCACGGCTGAAAACGATTTCAAAGTTTCATTCGGATCATACAAAAACAAAATATCTTCACTTGTGATATTCTGGTATTGAATACTAAAAGTACTTTCCAAAAACTGGCTTGGATCGGGACGATTGAAACTTACCCTGGCCTTTAAGCCGTGACTTGCGTTTCCCCATTGAGATTCAGGTACGGCAGGTGCATACACCGCAATACTTGTTATACGCTCCTCGGCATTCAAATTGCGACCGCTGAAATAGTCAAGAAACCATGCACCCACAATAAAAAGTGCAAATATAATCAATAAACCAATCGCTGCTCCCTTTATAGCCGTATTGTCGGTTTGCGCCATAAATCGCTCCTGATGATAAATTAGGCAGTAATATCCTGAAATTGGTATTGCGAAAAACAGGGAAATTTCATGAAGGGCAAAATCAAAACATTCTCAATCACAAAATTATTATGATAATACTCCAACACTGCCTTTACTCCTTTGTTACAGGCAGAAGAGCCCCTTTTTATTCAGGGGCTCTCACCTTATTTTATTACAATCCCTATGTTAAGACTAAGCACTTTCAAGTCCGTAACATTGAGCCATAAATTTGTGAGGTTTGAAATTAAACTGGCAATCCTCAAGTTTCTCACCGACTACATTAATCTTCGACATATCTCCCTGTCCCATACCGGCGTACCTGAGAGCTTCGAGGTATCCGATTCTCATCG
>CAZMPL010000545.1:0-1647 GCA_964567805.1 uncultured Pirellulales bacterium
GTTTTTACATTCTATCTCCTGTGTTCTGTTTCCTGCATTCTTATTAAACTATTTACTTTTCAACGGAGAGGAAAAAAACATATCTCTCTCTATAAATAGCGTGAGTGTTGCGTTTTTGATTGAAAACTGCGCCAAAAACGCAGGTTGTGAAAATAGCCCAGAACGCTAAGTCTATATGCGGCCTGCAATAAAAATTATTTTATTTTTTTCAGATTTTTAAAACCTACTGTTTCACTTCTGATCGAAAAGTACGCTAACAATAAGGGCAAGTAAAAAATATTTATCCGCAGATGAACGCAGATTCGCACAGATTATAAAAAAGTAGATCCCTCAGACTTAAAATCTAACTAATATATTTTCCGACAGACTCCTTTTATTCTTCTTCGGTAGTTCCATTGGAATCAGTAGTTGGGGGGATTCTTCTCTTAAGCATAGCCTCCAACTGATTTTTACTAACATAAAATGCTCCACCTTTTTCATGAAGATTTTGAAGAGCATTTGCAAATCTTTCATACGACTCCATTTTCCCTTTTTCTTTTTTCTTTAAAAGTAATTGAGCATCAGTTAAATTTATTTGAGATTTAATTTTTTCTGTTTCAGCAAGAGTCTTTTCTGCATTAGCTATTTTTTCAATTTCAATAATAGCTTGATTTCGTTTAGCTAAAGATATTTTATTTGCTTCTTTAATAGCGTTAATAACTTTTACATCTGTTTCCACTTCAATCCCTTTTATTAATGCCTCCTTTATCCGGTCAAGATCATGAACATAAAATCCTAAATTATTTAGAAAGAAATTTATTGTAGAAAGCATAGCAGCAAATATATATTTTGCTGTTTTCTTTCCAGCCGTAAAAGGATAAGCAATATATTTTAGAACTGTTTCATGCCCAAATTTCATACATTTACTTCCTCAAATGCATATATAAACTGAGCGTCATATCTAAATTCAAATCCCAAACCACCCATTGCTCGATGATATTCATTCAGAGCATTAAATACTTCAAGTATTTCTTCTTGAGAAGCATTGCCTGAGTTAATATAGAAATCCAATACTGGCTGTTCTGTAAATAATTCAAGTTCATTTTCGTTAAATTCAGGATCAAATATATTAGAAATTCGACTAAGAATTTCAAGACCATTTGAAATATATCTTTTAACAGATATATTTTTGACATTCATTTTTTCTGCAACTTCTTCAATACTATAACCATTTACATATTTTAAAGTAGTCGCAATATAAACATGTCTTGGAGAATTATTTTCAAATAATTCTCTATATTTGTTTATTTTCTCCATAATTATTAAGGTATTTTCTGGATCATACTTATTGATATTTAATCTATATTCTTTTCGATATTTATTAATTTTTTTTCCATAACTTCTTAATCTGCGATTAGATTCGAAAATATGATTAATTATAGCCTTGTAAAGGTAGCTTTTAATCTCTTTAACATTTGGGGGGATTGGATTGGAAACTAATGACAAGTAAAAATCATTAAATAAATCATCTTCACTTATTGATAAATTACTGTTATGTGTTCTAATTATCCCTCGAATAAAACTCTCATACTCAGATATTATTTTCACTGCAGATTATACCCCTACCCATTGTCAAGACAGAAAACTGAACTATTTAAGATAGAATTA
>CAZMPL010000546.1:0-1635 GCA_964567805.1 uncultured Pirellulales bacterium
GCCAAGATGATAACGATAATGATAATACCTGTAATTTTTAACTTTTTTCTCTTCATTTTTCACCAGCCTTTCCTGTAGGGATGTGTTCTTTTTCAATCCAATTTTCCATAAGCATTTTCCCATTTGTCCGCTAACCTGGTAAATTTCGAATATCCATTTTTCCTAATGAATTCAATAGCTTGTTTATACTTCTTGTATTTATAACCATTCTTTGCAAACCAACCCTGAATAATTTTACAGGATTCTATTTTAGAGCAATCCGCACAGGTATCGAATTTATTATCTTTGAAACAACATAATTTGATTTTGCATTTAGCTTTATTAATATCTCTTTGGCCTGTATCAAAACCGATTTTACATCCCTTACAGGCTCCATCAATAAATGGTTTACAGGTTTTGCAATATGCCCCACAACAGCCTATATATCTTTTTGTATTCAACATGCTCGATAGAATTTATCAAAAAATAATTCACAAATCAATTCTGATTTTTCCTTCTTACAGGTATATGCAAAATAGTTTAAGTTATTACGATAAATATCTTATTTCAATGTTTCCATTAAAGAATAGAAATATTTTCCTTCTTGTGTTTTATATAACTGATACCACGATTCCAGAGTTGCCGGTTTCATTAAATTTGTTTTTTTGAGTACTTCATACGAAAATTCTAACGCAGCCACGCCGCTGGCTGTTATCAAATTGTCATCCGCGACTGCGGGCAGATTCAAATAAAACTTTTCTCCGGAATACCCGGGACATATCATTTTCAGGAATTCTTTGTCATTGCTCGTATGTTTTCTATTATTCAATAATCCTTTTTGCGCAAGAGCCATAGTAGCTCCGCAAATTGCCGCAATTATTACATTCTTATTTATTACGTCTGAAACAAGATTCAATATCTTGTTATTACTCTCTTCGAGCCAGATTTCCGCACCGGGTAAAATAAGCAAATCTTTTTCATGAAAGGTTATTTTATCAATACATTCATCTGGTGTAATTGCAATTCCACCCATTGTTTTTATGGATTCGAGAGTATTTCCAATTTTAATAAGATTAACCGGCGTTTTTGTTTTATCCAGAAATCTGCCGCTGTTAATTTCAGCAGTTAAATAACCGATTTCCCAATCTGCTAATGTGTTTAAGACGTATAAATATACATTCATAAAAATTCCCTTAAAATATTGATTATATTATTGTTCAATAAAAAAAGGAAATAATTAACAATATTATTTCTTTCTTACCGGCATTCGCAGAATTGTTTTAAGTTTTTCGGGAGCAACTTTGCATGGATCTGAGATATAAATTTCGTGATGCATTCCATGAAGCTCCATTCCATTCTCACTTGCTAAATCCATCATTTTAGTCAATGTTTCCTCTTCTTTATCATAAGGCCCGACATGTAAAGCCTGTACGCATAAACCTTCTGATACAGATTCGAGTTTAACCTGTTTTACTTCAGGAGGCTTGCCTTTTGAAAGAAGTTTTTCCGCCGCATTATTCAAATCTTTATCCTCAACAAAATCCGGTGTTCTTATTAGAAATTTCCAGTTCCACTTTTCCTGTGGAGTATTGCCAAAATCATAACTGTCACCATCAAGCCAGTACTGGCATTCTAATTTGCAAACTGTATAATCCT
>CAZMPL010000547.1:0-1632 GCA_964567805.1 uncultured Pirellulales bacterium
TACCCTTGGTATCTTCGATCTGCGGATTTCCTTTTACTATTTTCGTTATTCATCTACTAATTTTCAAATTCGGCAGAGCCTTTTGTAAATCTTCCACCTGTTCATCTGTTATGGGACAATTCCTTATGGAAATGTATCTCAGTTTCTTGAGTCCTTTTATAGGCTCGAGGTTAGATACTTGAGTGCTTCCAAGACCGAGTGTTCGCAAATTTGTCAAGTTCCTTAAAGGTTTGAGATTGGATACTTGAGTGCGATAAAGCTCGAGTGCTTGCAAATTTGTCAAGTTCCTTATAGGACTTAAGTCTATATTAAATCGCTCGGATAGATTGAAGATACCTAACTTAGAAAGCATTTTCATCCAAGATGGTATATCTTTTTTTGGAAATCTTATATTAAATAGAAAAAGCGTTTGCAGGTTTGTAAATTTCTCAAGCAGTTTAATATCAGAAAGCTCATGATACTCAATCCTAAGTTCTGTTATCTTTACAAAATCTTCATCGGTCAGGGTGTTTGGGTCTATTGGATTATTTGTGTCTGTTGTGAGTTGTGCAGCGGCCGCTTGTCGAATTATTTTTTCACTGGCAGGGTCGGGTTTGGATTCCCATGTTATTGCCCTGTAAATCAATCCGGCAAGGATACAAAGAATAATAACAGCAGGGATTAGATATTTCTTTCGAGATGGTTTCTTTTCAGGATTGCTTTGTGTATTCATAGCATAGCTCCTTTTTATCGTCGAATCTCCACGTAAAAAAAGGGTTCTGACATTAAATTCCTCCTAATTAGTTCCGGCAGTTACTAATTGAAGGCAGTCGAGATTTATTCCTTCGATGATTTCCCCTGCCTTTACAGTTATAAGCGGCGATTCTTTACTTTGATAATCACCTTCCTGCGGCAAACCTTTTATATAATTATCTCCAAAATTATAAGGTTTGGCTAAATCCCATACAGCCGTAATTCGATACTCGCCAGGTGTTACTCCTGAAATACTAAAAGAAATGTTTTTTCCCGGCCACTGCATATCATTAGGAGAATATTCCGAAAAATAAGCACACAACCGATGGACTGGGACTTCATTAAACCATTTACTTTTATCAATTTCCGATGGAATTAAATAAATACACAAATAATGATCACCAGCCTTTGGAACTCGCGTTAATTCTATAGTACCTTTTACTACACCAAGATAATAGTAACCCTGATCAGAAGAAATCGGTTTGACAATTGTCTTGCCGTCCCATTCAGCAAGTATCTTATCTATCCTGCTGCGCGTCCCAGAATAGCTATGATAACTGATAAACTTGTTATCTCTTTGTTCATACCCAGTATAAAAATTAGTGTCGCCAAGAAACGATTCAATAAACTTTCTATCTTTATCTCTTCTGAATATTCCTAAAAAGTCCAGCGCATATGCTGAATAATGGAAATCAATGGATCCACGTTCCTCCAGATTGTATTTGCGAGCCCATTGAAGTCCTTTTTCGTTGAAATACTCTCTAAGTGCATCATTAATTTCGACTTCTTCTCCTGTACTTACATCCCATGCCAGCCAGCGCTGGCCGTAGACCAACCATACACTTAAATATAATTTTTCTTTATTTTTAAGATTAGTAATTCACAAAATTATAAAAAAAT
>CAZMPL010000548.1:0-1621 GCA_964567805.1 uncultured Pirellulales bacterium
ATTTTATTATTGATAACTTCAGCACTGGTTTTGTTTGTATTTATTCAAACACGAAGACCTGATCCGGAAAGTGAAAAGATAATTCGTGAAGCAGCCGCGGCTCAACTTGGTAAAGATCCCAACTCTCTCACTGATGAAGATTTTGTGAAAATTACTGCCTTGAGTATCGAAGAAAGAACACAGACTATATTGGCAATGTATGACGATGGCGATTCGTTAAAATATGCTTATAATAAACTTGCTGATATAAAACTGCTCGAAAAGTTCGTAAACCTGAAAATATTGTATCTTGGTTCTATTGATGTCCCTGCGGATAAAATCCCCAAATGGATGCTTTTACTTTCAAAATTGGGCATTTTCGATTTAGAGAAAAGATTTTCATTTGATTTAAGTCCGCTTGAAAAACTCAGTCATCTTGAAAAGCTTCAGGTCGGCGGAAATGCGGTTAATAATATTCAGCCGCTCGCAAAACTTGGTAATCTTAAAAATCTACAGCTTATTAATGCCACAGTGAGTGACCTTAAGCCGCTCGAAAGTCAGAAACAACTTGAGAAACTTTATATAATATTTTGTCCGAAACTGAAATATAAGGATTTGGAAGATTTGGGTAAGGCAATCCCGAATCTTGAAATTACAAGTACAATTAACAAACCGAGATAATGAGCGAACAAATGGAAAAAACAAGCGAATTGAAAAAGAAGCACTCCATTTGGCGAAGATATAGATTAACTGCTATTATCATATTATTATGTATTGCTGCAGGATATGTTTACTCTGCAAAGGTGTGGAAATCTGAATCAGAAAAAGCGAGCGAGGAAATTATCCGGCAAAAGGCCGCTTTAATACTTGGGAAAGAAGGTAAACAACTTACCAATAAATATTTTGCTAAAATCAAAATATTTGATTTAAACCCTACTGAAGCTTATGTAAGTAAGCGTTCTTATCTTCGTCTTTCTGATATAAAACTTCTTGAGAATTTCATTAATCTTCAGGAATTACATCTTGATTTTATAATAGTTCCAAGCAAAACATCGATAGTCATGAATTTTCTGGTACAAAGGGGAATCCTCAAACCTCCTGCAAAAATATTTATTGATTTGAGTCCTCTCAAAAATCTTACCGAACTTGAAATACTTACTCTTAATTTTTCTCAAATCAATGATATAAAGCCGCTTGCGTCTCTAACAAATCTGAAAGAGCTTGATCTTAGATATAATAATATTTTAGACATTGAACCTTTGTGTGAGTTACCAAACATGGAAAAACTTTCAATTGACTCTTATTCAATCAAAAATTTTGATCAACTAAAAAAGATGAATAAATTAAAAGAACTAAATATATATGGATCAATAAATCCCGATGATGTAATATATCTTAAAACGCTTCTTCCTGATTTAAACATTAAAATATTATGAAAATGGTTATAATACATCGTTACCAATAAAAGATTTCCAGAATAAATAGTCAACTGATAATACTCATAAACAGCAGAGATATAATTAGTCAAGTTGTGGTAAATCAATCCTATATAGACTATAATGAACCAGATATGAAAGAGTTCGTAAGATATAATACTCCCCAAAAACTGGGCGCATAGTTAAGGTAGATTTGTCACCTGAGA
>CAZMPL010000549.1:0-231 GCA_964567805.1 uncultured Pirellulales bacterium
ATCTGCGTCCAGTAGAGGCATTACGTCGGTTGCTTTGCCGCCTTCAGAAGGCATAACAAAAAGATGCGAGCGGCGGCCGTCTATCCATGTGTCCCAGTGACGTACAAAGATACTGTCGTAAATTCTGCCGGTCGATTTGCTTTTGTCAATCGAATCAAGTTTTTCTTTTGTCGCTTCAGGATTTGTGCCGGGAAATACTTCCATTGTGAAGGCAAGATATTTTCCGTCCGG
>CAZMPL010000549.1:241-1620 GCA_964567805.1 uncultured Pirellulales bacterium
ATGCCCTCAACGCCCAGGGTAAATATGATGAAGCCGTCCGGGCTTATGATGAGGTTTGCGACGTCGAGCGGCTCATCTGTTACTTTTTGTGTTTCGCCGCCGTCTGTGCGGATTTTCCAGACCTGTGCCGAGCCTGAACGTGTTGAGATAAAGTAAACAGTTTTGCCGTCATTTGACCAGACAGGGTTAAAATCGGAGTCCGGATGTGTTGTAAGTTGAGATAAATTCTCTCCATCAGTTCCGATTAACCATAAATCAGTGCGGCCTTTGTTCGCTTCCAAATCGGTTTTGCGAAGAGTAAAGACAATCCACTTTTCATCGGGAGAAACCTGCGGCTCGGCAATTCTGTCCATCGCGAGCATGTCTTGAACCGAAAATGGGTGCTTTTGTGCGAAAGCGAAGCTGGTACAAATTGCAGATACGAATAATATAATGATAATCTGTTTTATTTTTGCAGAATACATTGGTTTTCTCCTTTATTAAACCAGTAACATATTTCATGACTATTTTAATAAAAGAAAACGACTGTTGCAAATTGAAGATTGAGAAAATTTTAAAATCTTATATTATATTGTAATGCAAAGATTTTTTGTTAATAAAGAAAGTATTTCGACAGGGCAGGTAATTATATCTGATTCGAGAGTGCATCAGATTCGTGATGTGCTGCGCATGAAGGTTGGCGATGAAGTTATCGCACTGGATAATACTGGTGAGGAATATCATACCAGGCTTATAAGTATTTCGCAAAAGGAAGTAGTCGGTGAAATCTTAAGTCAGAAAAAATGTGAGGCTGAACCGCGGACGAAAATTACTCTTTATCAAAGCATGTTAGCTCGTGATAAATTCGAGGTTGTATTGCAAAAATGCACCGAAGCCGGAGTGACATGTTTTGTTCCTGTTATTACAGAACGAAGTCTTGTCAGAAAGCCGGAAAAAATCACAAAAGAAAAAATGTCACGTTTCGAGAGTATCATTGCAGAAGCCGCCGAGCAGTCTGGAAGAGGAGTAATTCCTTCGCTTAAAAATCCGGTTGTTATGTCACAGGCTTTATCTGAATCAGGTGATTATGATATTTGCCTGGTTGGTTCGACCCTGGATTGTATTTCGTTAAAAGATATTTTACGAAGTTGTGAAACTAAGCCTGAAAAAATCGCTTTGTTCATCGGCCCGGAAGGCGGATTCAGTGACAGTGAGCTTGAAACAATGAATAGCAGGGGAGTTAAAGCTTTCAGTCTCGGCAAAAGAATCCTGCGGACTGAAACAGCGGGAGTTGTTTCCTCTGCGATAGTTTTGTATGAGCTGGAATAGTAAATGTGGTAAATTCAAAACATGCCATCCCCAAGCTTGCGATTGAGGATGCAACCCGTCACTGAGTTCGT
>CAZMPL010000550.1:0-1610 GCA_964567805.1 uncultured Pirellulales bacterium
CGGAGAACGGACAAACCGGAATTATAACTGATAAACTGGTTCTCTGCAAACTAACAGTTGGGAAAATGCAAACTTTTGTTGTTGAATGTTTTACTGCACCTATGGCACTTATATCTGAGTTAATTTGATTTATTTATTTCTTCCTGCCAGGTTTGACGCCATTGCTGGATTAGAGCTTGTTTTTCATCTCCAAATATCAGTCTATATTTAGGAATATTATCACTTCCGATTTTACCATCACTAATTATATAGAGAGTTTCAGCAGCTTCTTCAAACACTGAGTTATAATACCTTGTCGCTACTCCACCTGAAGGGCCTTCTAAATATGGTTCTGAGTAATCGCTTTCAACGGCATGTTTTAATAATGAATCAATTATAATTGGTTCAGGTATCGTTTTAGCTGCTTGAGCGGCTGTCATAAGATTTTGACCTTCAGACTTTTGTATCGTTTCTGCCAGATATGGAGCCAAACTTTTATTTTGCAAAGTTACATCCATATTAATTGATTCAAGTGCCATATATGTATATTGATCTTCTTTCAAACAATATGCGATGGTTTCCATTTTCTTTGCTAAAGAAGATTCCCCTATAAATTTCATGAGAGTTTCATATTTATTCTCGCCACTATTCTCACTTTGCACGAAAATATTTAGCAAATCTTCATGCACAACTGGATTCACAGTGTAATTCCCGTCAACCGTATTGCTGTCGGCACTTTCAATATCACTATTTGGATCGGGTATTGGATTGTCTTGGGAATTTGCAAAAATAACAAAAATTAATACTGAAACCAGTAAAATGATGCCCAATACAAGCACAATATTTTTTGTATATATCTTCATAATATACTTTCCACTTTAAAAAATTAATTTATCTTAGGAGAGAATTTTAAGGTGTCAGGACCCTTTCTTTCCCTCTAGTATTTTTTACATCCTTAGCTCTTCATATTTATCAGGATCCTCCAAATAGAGAATACATCCATTTACGGTGCTTTTAAAAGTATCCGAAAGAGCAGGATCTTCATTTAATTTCTTCAAATCTGGCAATAGCTCTTTCATTGTATGTTTTCTGATATACCTTGAACATCCAAAAAATAAGACAATTTCATCATCATCTCGACCAGCTTTATAATTTTCCATCATATTACGAATTGCAGAAACCTTGTCATCTACGGCAGTAAATTCCAAAGTTTTTATTGCTAATTCTGCGGCTCTGCGCAGTGGATATTTCTCTTTACCTCGAGATTTTACTTTAATATCACTTTTTTGGAATGTTTTAATTAGCGAATGTATTTTTTCATCATTTCTCTCTGCTAATACATTCATACCTGCTTGAGCAATTTGGTATGTCTGCTCTGAATTCATATTACGTACGATAGAATCATAAATAATCTTTGAATTAATATTGTCCGCCTTGTTTCCCTGAATAGACAATGAGATCAGGGAATCTCGAAACTTATTATTGTCTGTTTTTTCAATATATTCTTTTAGGTCGATTTTTTTGTTTCCTAAAAAAGCAGAAATAATGTTTTGATAGGATGGAGAATAACGTACATTATATACCCCTACCCATTGTCAAGACAGAAAACTGAACTATTTAAGATAGAATTA
>CAZMPL010000551.1:0-1608 GCA_964567805.1 uncultured Pirellulales bacterium
GCCTGATTTTAATCAGCCATGACGAGTATTTCCTCAAAAAGCTCACAACCATAAGATGGAACATTGCGCCTGACGATAGTTTGAATGAACAGTATATTCTTAGGATATATTAAGATTTGGTAGTGTTAGTAAAGTATTGACACAAGTTGATTATGAGCTATCATATATGAAGTAAATTGTCTATTTAGCTTTAAGTAAGAATGGGAAACTAAGATTAATAAAAAAACAAGGGAGATTATTTTATTATTAAATTTTGCGGAGAAGAACATGAAAACGAGAACTATTTTATGTGCGGCTATTTTGGGAATCGTTGTTTTTGCTTTTTCAACTGAATCATTCGGAGCTACAGTTGAAAGTTCAGGAATAGTCAAAACTGAACCAAACATGCCGATTGAGAACCGTGATGAATATACTGCTTTAATTAACGGCAAAGAAATACATCTAAGCAAAGAACTTAAGCTTTCAGAAGTATTTAATACCCTTGGTGATCCGGAAGATATAGAACAGGGAAATTATGGTCTGGTACTTTATTGTTGGGGGCTCGGAAATGAATCAAGGCAGAGTATTATTATTGAAGCACAACCAAAAACAAGTGAAGTTACTGACTGGATGGTCATAGATTATGGGAATGAAAAGACAATAAATGCAACAGCATATTCCATAGCTGGGAAATCTCGATATAGACTTGCCGAAGAACTCAATTATATGAGAAAGGCGAGGGAAGCAGGTAAATCTCTGTGTACTGAGGGTATATGGTGTGAATTATATGATCGTACTCAAAATAATGATAATGTACAGCCGTATGAAGTTCTTGATAAACATAGTGTTGTTGGACCAAAGATAGATATAGGAATACATAATTATGGTATTAACGAGAAAAAGCTGACAGAAAATTTCCTTCAGGATATTTGCCTTCATATAGTAACTCCTGACGGGAAAGAACATATCTCTAATCGTTCATCCGTTAAGTATCTCAAATCAAAATTATTTGATATTGGTGACTTATTTCAGGCTAACATTCCTTTTTTTGCATGGGTTGCAGATTCTAATGAGACTGTTGATGTACCTACGGGAACATATCGTTATTACGCAACGTTTCTCGGGGCTAAGTCAAGAACGCAAGAATGTGAAGTTTATAATAAAACACTTGTAATAACTTCTCCAAATTCAGAAGATGAAGAAATCTTCATAACTCCTTACTTTGATAAGTTGCCAATTCATAGACTAAATTATGAACAGCTTATTCAAGAGTGTCGGTCAGTGTTTAAGGATAGGTTTGAAGGAGAACCAAAGAGTATTGCAATATCCGCTTATGAATCCATAGATAGATTAGTACGTTTATCTGGAGGAGGTCATGGACATGGGGTAACGTATAGTCCAAGAAAATATCCATTAAGTGATTTTGCGGAAGTTATTATTCGTAAAAAGACAACAAATTAAGCATGGCTTATAGTCAACTTTAATTTCCTTTATAATTACCTGAAAATAAAAGAGTTGGGAAATAAAGACAAAAGGGGGCTTTTCTTTTCTGTTCAAATGTTGTATATTACCGCGGATGTATTTGAAGGAATATTTAAATATTTTATCACGAAAGGTTAGTTTTATGAG
>CAZMPL010000552.1:0-1597 GCA_964567805.1 uncultured Pirellulales bacterium
CCGGCCTGAGTTGTATTGTCATCGAATCATCGATATTCGCGCCCATCTGTGTTTCAAACATAAGCTTGAACGGCATAGGTTCGGTAAACTGACCTACTGTGCCGCATGATGGACATACTTTATTTGTTAAATTCTGTCCCGAAACACTTTCTATCGCAACATGTTCGGTATGTTCTTTTTCATGGCTGTCAGTTTTGTCTTTCAAGTGGTCAACTCGTGTACGTGTATTGCATTTTTTGCATTCAGCGATTAAATCCGCGAATTTATCAGCATGGCCGCTCGCTTTCCAGACCATCGGGTGCATTAAAATACTGCAATCCAACCCGACTACATCGTCACGCATCTGAACGACGCTTTTCCACCATGCTTTTTTGACATTGTTTTTTAACTCGACTCCGAGTGGGCCGTAATCGTAACAGCTTGCCAGGCCGCCGTAAATTTCACTGGATTGAAAAATAAAGCCTCTTCGTTTGCATAAGCTTACGATATCGTCGAGTTTGGTCAGTTTTGCCATACAAATAGTTCCTTAAATATTTTTCTGTTCAAGCATTAAAACCTTATATTATAAAATAAAAGTAGTTACAATACAAGTGCTGATATAGGCATGTTTTAGGTATTATTTCGTTTTTATTTCAACTGCTTTATCGTTTGGTAACAATTTTATGCTTGTTTCCCAGTTTTCGAGACCTGCTTCAAGTGAGCGGGGAAAGCCGTAATTTATGTTGCCATCGCTGAAATAGAGACTTTTTCCATCATATCTCTGGTCTGTTGCGTATTTTCCAAGAACCGTTGCGTAATACCAGTGCCATGGGAACTTATGGCTTTTAATACCCGGATTTGCGTCGGTTACATCGACATTATGAGCGTTTGTGAGCAATATTTCAGTGACCGCAAGGGTAATATCGCGTGTAAAATAATGCTCAACCCAGCAGGGAATGTTCGGATCGTTGCGAATTGAGCCAAGTTCTTTTTCATCCCAGAAGGGCGGCACATAAGCATCGAGAAAAGTCATATGAAAGGTTGAATTTGTTTGTTTCGAGAGAATCTTAGCCGCTTCATTGATAGCCCATGAACCCGCGGAATGACCAATAAGATGTATGTGGCTGAAGTTTTTCGAAAGTTTCTGGATTTCGTCGGCCAGTTTTTTTCCAGCTTCCTCTTTTGCGAATTTCGCGGCGTCTGTAGGATTCAGTACCATAGCCTGGGTCCGCCAGTCGAACCATGCACAAAGCCATTCTTTCGAATCGACTTTTTCCGCAATCGCGGCGGCAATATCGTAAGGCCATATTTCATCTTCTATCCAGCCGTGTGTTATTACAACAAGGTTCTTTTGTGTTGCTGGTAAATCAGATGAAAACTTAATGTTTTGTGGTTTGACAATTATAAGGGTTGGTTCTGAGGGAGGTTTAACAGGAGTTTTAAGGAAGAAAACTCGACGAATAGCCGCACAACCCAATATAACTGACGCGATTATAATCGGAAGCAGGATATACAAAATATGTTTTTTTCTAAGATTCATTAATGAAATGATTATATCGAATAAAATTAAAATTTCAATGTTTAGTACTGCCTATATTGACAGTTTCAGCGATGCGTC
>CAZMPL010000553.1:0-1593 GCA_964567805.1 uncultured Pirellulales bacterium
GTTGAAGCCGAAAAGAACTATGACAGTGCTCGCAAGATACTTGAGGGATATCCATGTCACGTTGGGCCTTTTCGGCGGACCATTCATTCAACTGTACCTTCAGGCAACTCCGGCAAAGCAATTTTTGTCCCTTATCCTCAATCATCTTGACGTTGGACTTTGCTACTTTGAATGATGTGCCGCAGTTGCTACAAGTCACACGAACAAACCGCGTTTGTTGACCATTATTTGGTCCAGATCTTTTCGTGTCAGACTGTTTGCGTAACGTGTATTTTAGTGCACTTATCCAATCGTCAGGTGAAGGACAATTTATAAAGCTTAGACTATTAAAAGCCTGTTTTAACAGCATGGCACAGGGTGGGGATATTTGCTTAAGCTGATTTATTTTTTCTATAACAAAACCATCATCAGGATTATCAATTTGTTTCTGTGAAAAAAGACTGCCATCTTCATGCTGCATACTATTTCGATGATCAACAATGAGGATCTCTGTGATAAGCAGAGCTAGTGCGAATCTATCCGCATATAAACACCACGATAATGAGGCATCTATTTGTCCCTTCGCTCCATTTAAAAAGGGTGGAATATATCCCATCGTACCAACAGTTGTATTAGATTGGAAAGGTAATTGGGGATGATAGAGACTGTCCCAATCTATTAAATATGCACGCTCATTTTCATAAAAAACATTTGTTGACGAAAGATCTCGATGAGAACATTGGCCAGCTTCGAGTACCGAAATGCATTTCGCCAAACTTAAACACATCCGTAATCTTTGAGCTAATGATAATTTGATTGTACCGTCACGCAGGTCATCTGATATTGATGCCCAAGTCGTACCAGGTACTTTCGGCATTATTACAGAACCTACAGTTAATTGTATTAAAGCTGGATTATTGAAACCTGATTTCCTTAGATCTAAATGTTCCTCGCAAAGAAACCTTCTTTGCGTGCAAGTGAAAAATTCTACTGTACCGGGAAGACAATTACTAACTGATTCAAGATAATCGTCTGTTGGTTTTCGACCCGGCGCGAATATTTTAAGCAACCAAATATTCCCATGTGGAACTTGCTTCAGGAAATACACCTCCGCCTGGCCTTTGACTATACAAAAAACGCGGTCAGTAAACAATCCATTTGGTACCGGTTTAAGGTCTTGTCCGCATATGCGAACAGGCTTACCGGAATTCAACCAGTTATTCATGATGTCTTTATTTGTAGTTATTTCCATAGGTATAATCTTGCTCTTCTCAACTAAAGTTTTCTTTTTGACCAAGGATCCTCAGGAAGGTCAACTGTGGTTGGTAAAATTTTTGGTTTCTTTGGAACTTGTACGATTCCGGCGGGTATCGAATCAAGAGCCGGCGCCGGCCAGAGCGGAGCCGCCGGATGCCGGCGGCTTAATATTTTTGATATACTTGATGCGGATTGAATAGGCATTTCCGCAAGATAAATAGGTTTAGTTTGTACGCCAATGGTTTGTATAAATACATTCCAGTCATCTGGAGATGGGCAATCTTGACAGCTTTGACTATTTATGGTTTTTTCTAAAAGCTGCGATGCTAAAGGATATTTCGATTTTAAATTATCAAT
>CAZMPL010000554.1:0-1591 GCA_964567805.1 uncultured Pirellulales bacterium
ATACATCCTGGTTATGGTTTTTTGTCAGAAAATGCATCATTTGCTTCCATTTGCGAAGATTATGGAATTAAGTTTATTGGCCCTCAAGCATCTATGTTAAAAATTATAAAGAACAAAGCAAATGTAAGAAAAATAGCTAGGGACATCGATGTACCAGTACTTCCTGGCACACTTGAACCTATTAATGATGATGTACATGCAAAAGTGATAGCTAAAGAGATCGGTTATCCTATACTTCTTAAAGCAGCTATGGGTGGTGGAGGCAGAGGGATAAGAAGAGTCAATAATGATGCTGAGTTGGATGAATTACTACCTCTCGCTAAGAGAGAAGCATATTCATCTTTTGGATCTGACGATATATATATAGAAAAATATCTCGAAAAACCAAGACATATAGAAGTTCAAGTTCTGGGTGACGGCAAAGGCAATGTTATACATCTTGGAGTCAGAGAGTGTTCGATTCAGAGAAAACATCAAAAGATAATTGAAGAGGCTCCTACAGTGGCTTTGAGCAAAGAAAGAATAGAAGCATTAACTTCATCTGCTGTTTTACTTGCAAAAGAACTAAATTATGAAAATGCAGGTACTTTTGAATTTTTGTGCGACTTTAAAGGTAATTTCTATTTTCTTGAAGTCAACGCCAGAATTCAGGTAGAACATCCAATTACAGAAGAAACTACTTTAATTGATATCGTAAAAGAACAGATCAAAATTGCTGAATCTGGCGATCTGTCTTTGAAACAGGAAGATATAGCTCAAAATGGATGGGCATTTGAGTTTAGAGTTAATGCAGAAAATCCAAATACTTTTACTCCTTCGTCAGGAACTATTGAGTTTCTTCATTTTCCTTCGGGACCTAACATTAGGATCGATTCTCATATATATTGTGGATACAAAATACCATCATTCTATGACTCATTGTTAGCAAAAATTATTATAAAAGGCAAAACAAGAAAAGATTGTATTCGGATTGCCAAAAGAGCTTTGGAAGAATTTACAATAGAAGGTATCCAGACCAATTTACCATTACTTCTCAAGATTGTCGATGACAATGATTTTTATGAAGGCAAAATAGATACATCCTTTATTAATAGGTTTATTTACATAGATGAAAAATAAACTATTTTATCTTGCTTCAGAAGGATTGCATTAATTTTCCATCGTCAGAAATCAAATAAGGTGCCCAGCATAAAACAATCAATTGAATAGAGATATCATTTTTGTTCGCTTTGATTACCATTTTTTCGAGTGGTTCTGTCAAATGATCCATTTTAGTTTTTATTTCATTAATATTTTGCTGAAACTCTTCGTCAAGTTTAATTAGTTGCGTTTTAAGTATATCTAGAGCCTGTTTTGCTGCTCCAATATCTTTGCTTTCCTTCATCGATCTGCTGGCACTTCTTGCTGTAGAGCTCAGTCCTCCATAACTTGAAGTTTTTCTTCCTGTCAATGCACCTAATATTGTTGCCCCTATAGATATTGCGGTTTGAACGTTTTGGTGTTTTACCTGATCTTTTTCTTTTTGTAAAGTTTTTTCTGCTTTTCTTATTTTTTCTTCTATCGAAAATCTTTTTGGAGTATATTTTTGTTT
>CAZMPL010000555.1:0-750 GCA_964567805.1 uncultured Pirellulales bacterium
GAAATCCGCCAAGACCTTTTATC
The DNA here is from genome assembly GCA_964567805.1 of uncultured Pirellulales bacterium. GTDB lineage: Bacteria > Planctomycetota > Phycisphaerae > Sedimentisphaerales > Anaerobacaceae > JAFGPS01. The sequence goes on from CAZMPL010000555.1 coordinate 24, forward strand.
GCGACAATTTTTCCATCCAATAGAAGCTTAGCAGCTTGTTTTATCGCTTTGCCGATATTAGTTTCGATTTCTTTACCATTATTATCAGTAAGCCAGACTTTCGGCCCGCAGGTTGCGCAAGCGACAGGTTGAGCGTGAAAACGGCGATCAGTTACATTTTTGTATTGTGTGGCACATTTATCGCACATTTCAAATACCGACATAGTCGTATTCGGCCTGTCGTAAGGAATTTTTTTTATAATCGAATATCGCGGCCCGCAATTTGTACAATTTATAAATGGATAACCGAACCGAAAATCATTTTTATTGCGCATTTCAGCCAGACAATCCTTGCAGGTCGCTGTATCAGCGGTTACATGCGAAACAGGTACTCCCTGCGAATCGCTCATTCGAATAATAAATTCTTTTTCATTCTCAACGAGCGGAATTTCACTAACCTTGAGAGTTTCTATATGAGCTAAGGGCGGCTTATACGGCTCTGAGTTGATTTGCAATACGAACAGGGATATTTTATTCTCCTGTCCCTGTAATTCGATTGTTACGCCGCTCGTATCGTTATAGACGAAACCTGTAAGACCAAGCTCGGTCGCGATTCTATACACGGCGGGGCGAAAGCCAACTCCCTGAACTCGTCCGGTTATTAATATTTTCTGCCTTTTAACCAATATATGAATTCTCAAAGATTACAACAAATTTCATAAAAAATACGTTTCCGATTCAAACGGAG
>CAZMPL010000555.1:760-1588 GCA_964567805.1 uncultured Pirellulales bacterium
TCCTCGCAATGACATGTTTAAAGATAGCTTATAGAGCGTAGAAACTAATTACAATTGTAACAATATACCAGAAAAAGAAAAAAACGTGTATTTTAGAATCTGAAAAAAGATTGCAAATTTTAGAATACCATGCTAAAATCAGAAAAATCGGGTTTTTCGTCCTGATTTTCGGGGCCATAGCTCAGATGGGAGAGCGCTTGCATGGCATGCAAGAGGTCGTGGGTTCGAATCCCATTGGCTCCATTTCGTAACCTCTGCAATAATAAATACTTGCCCCAGATTCATAATTTACTTACTGCCCATCATACGTCACTTTTACGTCAGTCTTGTTAGACTTCCTTGCGTTTTCAATCACTTAAGCAATGTGTGTCGCGATTGTAATCTATAATTTATGTTTCAAAGGTTGCAGTGTATAACATATTGATATAGAACCTGCAATCTTATCCATTCGAGTGTTTTATAAGTATATTCTAATAAAATATTATAAACTCTAATTTTTGAATTTAAGTATGTTTAATTTCAATATTAAAAATATGAAATGTCCGTTTTTTATGCTCTTGTTTGTAGCTAAAAAATGAGGATTTTTGGTAATAGGATCAAATGTCTGATTGACATAAAATATGTTAATTCCATAACATATTGTGATGTCATAGCTTATGTTGCATAAAATTAAAACATATTTTCATATGTCTCTAAAGTGTCTCTAATTTGCTTTAATTTACATCATTTTTTTAGCTTGATTTATATACTTAAAATTACGATAGAATATATGATATGAGAAAGGTTTGGATTTACAAGAGAAAAAATATAAATGGCTGGTGGGTCGGT
>CAZMPL010000556.1:0-1582 GCA_964567805.1 uncultured Pirellulales bacterium
TTGACATGAGAACAAATATCAGTTTTGAAGAACAAGTTGATATCAATTTGTAAAGGAGATAAAAATATGAATAGAAATCAGATGAAAATATCAGGCATTGCGGCTCTAATTATTTGTGCGATATGTATATTTGTTGCGGTTGAGCGTTATCAGAATAATTCCAACAATGTCAGAGCAATGAATCAATTTACAGGATCTTCGCCATTTTCGGATATGATGGGTCAAATGGAAATGAAGCCAGCTACTCCGGCGTCAACAAAATACGCATTAGTTTTTGCACTCATTACCGGCATTGGAGGTATTGTTCTATTAATTAAAAGCAAAAATGAAAGCCAAATACATCAAAATAACGTTCAGACTTTTAGTTGATAAATTAATTCTTTTTCTATGGAAAAGTCGGTTCAAAAGCTATAAAATAGCCTCAAAATTATGTTAATAAGGAGAAATGAGAAAATGAATGAAGATAAATTGCAGTTACAAAAGCAGCCCGCAATAAGAAAAACTTTACGTTATCTTGGTTTGTTTATTCTATCAATCGGAATATTACTGACCTTAATCGGTATGATAAGCTTTTTCGGCGCCTTTGGTTCTTTCGATCCGCCGCGATACTTCTGGTGTGCATTTCTTGGCTTACCACTCACTTTTATTGGTACAGTTTTAACTGCCGCCGGCTATATGGGTGCCTTTTCAAGATATGTTGCCGGTGAATCTGCACCTGTAGCCAAAGATGTTGTGAATTACATGGGCGAAAATACTCAACCCGGAGTCAAAGCCTTTACGAAAGCAGTAACTCAGGGAATTAAGGAAGGCTTGGAAGATTCGTCAGGAACAAAGAAATAAAAACTACTTAATTTTATTTCCATAAATTTGTGTTTCACATTTCAATAAAGAGCTTCTGGCTTGCAAAATGACGTTGAACAGTTATTATATCGCCATGCAGAAATTTTTGGACAAGATAATATTGAATAAAAAAATATGTCTAAGAAGATTATAAAAAAACGACCAAAGCATCTTACACGAGATGATAGAAAGAAAAAACGAATCCAAATTATGTTGGTATTACTTACCATTTGCGTCTGTATAATTCTCGCTTTTCAGTGTATTACCAGCTTGATAGACAAGGAATGGCCGGTTAGGCTTAATTATTTACAACAACCCGTTGGCCCGGGTCTCCAACTTATTGTTCTGGTTACTGTTATCATATGCGGCATAATATGGCTCTGGCAGCAAATGTTCGGAAAAAAGGAACCAGAACAAAAGGAGAACCGGAAAAATAAAGACTCTAATTTTCAATATCCCCACTAAAGAATTAAATTCTAACGACAAAAACAAATATTCTCTCCCAAGTATGATACTAAATTTCATCTGCCCAAAGAAGTTTTATTTTTCATCTTTGCTATTTCCCATGGTTTGGTTATCATATCGCCATGCAGAAATTTTTGGACAAGATAATATTGGGCGATTGTATTGAGATTCTCGGCAAAATCAACGAACCGTTCGCGGACCTGATATTCGCCGACCCGCCGTTCAATATTGGCTATAAATACGACAAATACAATGATAAGCAAAAGCATGAAAATTA
>CAZMPL010000557.1:0-1579 GCA_964567805.1 uncultured Pirellulales bacterium
TGCAATAATAGCTTTACCATCAGATGAAATTAGGTTCTCAAGTTTCTTTTTTTTAAATTCAATACATTGATCTCCAATAGTACTTACAATAGAATCATCTAAGAACCACTCTTTAATGTATCGTTGTTTTGCATAATTCCCGGCTCGGTCGTCATCCAGAAGAATTTTAAATGAATATCCCCAACCCAAATATAGAGATATTAATGGACCCAAGCCATTTGCACTAGAAGAAGGAAGAAATCGTATATGTTTATAGCTGTTGAATATGATCTCAATAAAATAAGAAAATAAATAAAAATCGCTTTTTCCTTCTACCATAACCGTATTTGATTGATGCTCAATAACAGCTGGTTTATAATCTAAGGCATCAAGTATCGGTTGATAGTAGGTAGCATTGTCATTATTTTCACCTACGAATTTCTTATATGGTGTGATCCTTATATCTGTATTATTAATATGGTATTCGTACTTTTCTGAGAGCTCATCATCGTATTTAATAGCTACATTCTGTACTATAAATGCCCCCTCTAGCCATTTTGGATTAATCATGTAGTGCGAATGAGTTGAATAAATCAAACTATTATTGCCTTCCGTAATAGAACTAAAACTGGACAAAAGCTGTTGCTGGGCAGTTGCATGAAGATTGGATGCTGGCTCGTCAAGTAGGAATAATGTTCCGCTATTCTTTCTTGATCGACGAAACTGCGTAAACAACAGAAAGCAAAAGAACCACCTAAATCCTAATGATCGCTCTGCAATACTATATGTAGAAACTCCTTCTTGAACACTAAAACTAAGATATATTGGAGGATTTTGCTCTGTTCCTTCAACACCCCAACTAAGTTTTATGTTCTTTTCAGACTTAGATTTAAATATTTCATTCCAACGGGCAAATACAGTACGTGTTATTTGATTACCCAGATGGTTCATAACGGCATCAACTTGTTCCTTTCTATCACTTTGAAAAAACTTTAAAAAATCCCAGACATTCCCTTTATCAGTTTTTTCAACTCTATTGACTATATGCTCTTCAATCGTAAGATTTCGATCAAGCGAATCAAGTATATCCTGTATAATCTGCTTATAATATGCGTTTTGAGGTTCATACTGTTCTGGTGTATGAGATAAATATACTCGTGCAGGAAACTCAAAAAGAAATGTTGGAAAATAGCATATTGTTGGAATAAGAGTTCGTATATAATTAACAGCTTTTTGCCAGACATCATTTTTTGGACCAATTTCTTTATAGCTTCTTTCTTTCTTCTTTTTAACGTAAAGAGAGATCGACCAAAGACTTTTTTGTGATATACACTCTGATTGATCGAAATGAAATTGTTTAGTGACTTTAAGAATTGGTTCAAGTCTTTTAAGATCAATTTGTAGGCCGTGTTGTTCTTCAAAATATTTTTTGATAGCAAACCGATCCCCTTCAGAGTACTCTATGAATGCATCAATCTCAACGTTGCTGCTGAAATTATCCTTATTATGCTTGGGAACTAAGTCTTTTGGTTTAACTTTACGAAAGATATCATTTTGGTATAGCTTTTCTGCTTCCAAATCAGGCAAAAAACTATTGATA
>CAZMPL010000558.1:0-1578 GCA_964567805.1 uncultured Pirellulales bacterium
AATTTTTTTGCTTTTATTGCTCAAAATGTTATATAATATGTAGATAATAATGAACGTAGAAGGTCAGAGAAATGTATATTATTAATGGGCACACATATTAATATACGAAACGTTTTATAGCGGAGGTTTTAAAATATGGCCGCGAATAATACGAACAATAAAAAACCTCGTGCAGGCAATAAGGTTATTAAGCATGAACTGGGAGAATGCGAGGTCAAGTTTCAGGTTCTTTTCGATAATGTCAGCAGCGGTGTAGCTATCTACGAAACGAAAAATGACGGAAAGGATTTTATCTTCGTCGATTTTAATCGAGCCGCGGAAGAAATCGAACATATCAAAAAAGAAGAGCTTATCGGGAAAAATGTCAAAGACGTTTTCCCGGGTGTGGAAAAGTTCGGTATTCTGGAAGTATTTCGAAGGGTTTATAAAACAGGAGTTCCTGAACATCTCCCTGTCTCAATTTACAAGGATGAACGAATCGCGGGCTGGCGAGAGAATTATGTTTACCGCTTACCATCAGGGCAAATAATCGCGGTATATGATGATATAAGTGCGAAGAAACACAGCGAGCTTGCGGCAAAAATGACCGATGAGTGTTTTCGTGCAATCGCTGATTATTCTTACGACTGGGAAGTTTGGATAAGCCCTGCAGGTCGAGTGCTATGGACCAATCCCGCTGTAGAGAGAGTTACAGGTTACAGCGTGAGGGAAATCATGTCTATGCTGGATTTTCCCGATACTTTGGTTTATGAAGAGGATAAAGAACGAATAATGCGGGCTTTTCGCTCGGCTGTAAACGGCTCAAAGGGAAATAACGTCGAGTTCAGAATGATTCGTAAAAATGGCCAGATTATCTGGGTCGCAATTTCATGGCAGCCTATATACAATAACGAAGGCCAGCCACTGGGACATCGCGCAAGCATTCGTGACATAACGGAAAATAAAGAAGCACAATTAAAACTGGAAGAGGCGTTAAAAGCGAGATTTTAAGACTTCTTTCTGTAATTATTTTGCATCGCCGGATTTCGGCACAGGTTCGTGCGCTTTTCTGCCGTAAACTTTTTCATAAGCTTTACAGGCCGGACAAATTCCGGATTCGAGCTTCTTAACAAACCAGAAGATAAGTCCCCTTTGTTTTATTCGTGCTTTTTGGCACAATGAACATGACATACATTGAAGAGCTAACTTACGATCTTTTTCAGTGATTGATTCTGTTTGCATTTTCAATCCCGCTTTCAAAAATTATAAATTATTCTTTATATAAGTTTATTTTCTCAACCATTCGACAAATTTCGCAAGACCTTCACTAATCCTGGTATTTGGATTATATCCGAGTTCTTTTTGTGCCTTTCTTACATCAGCGTATGTACAATCAACATCGCCAGGCTGCATTGGAAGATATTGAATGTTCGCTTTTTTGCCAAGAGCTTTTTCAAGTTCACTAACAAGGTCACTAACAGTAATCGGTCTGGATTCTCCAAGATTATAAATATTATAACCTTCGCATCTTTCAATAGATGCGATTATGCCGTCAATTATATCGTCAATATATGTAAAATCACGCATCATCGAGCCGTC
>CAZMPL010000559.1:0-1560 GCA_964567805.1 uncultured Pirellulales bacterium
AATACCTGCAAGCCCTGTGCGAAGCTGTAGTTTGTCTTCTTGCCTGTAGCTTCACTCATCATTTCGGCACCCGCCCCGGACATTACGGCACTGTTTATAAGCCGTTTTACCTCGCGGGGATTTCGGTCGGCGAGATTGTTAATTAATTCCTTGAACAGATCAACCTGCTTATCATCTAAGTACGGCTTTTTGAAGTATTCAATATTTTTAAGATTGTAATTGAGATAATCATCTATCTGTTTTTCACTTGGCCCTACCGTCACTTCGGTCTGGAACATTTTGGCCAGATAGTGCTTAGCTTTTTCTTTACCAACACCAAGCAATTCATAGTGTTTATCCACGATAGATTGAATAACTTTATCATCAACACCGACTACAAAAATCAGATTCTTAATGTTAAGATATAATTTTAATGCCTCAAGTACTTCAAGCGCTATCTCCGGCATACACCTGTCGAGGTCATCTATGAATATTACCATTCTTTGGTTGGTGGAAAGTGTATCTTCCAGCCATTTCTCGAAGGAATTCTCGAAATCATTTAGATATGCTTTTTCAGGATGAATATTCTTATCGTATTCGCCAATGACATCTTTTATACAGGAAAGGTCAAATTCGGCTTCTCCTCCGATTGCAGTATTTCCAGCTCTTAATTTTAATGCCGCTAATGTATGAATGAAACCTTTGCCGAGGAAAAGACCGAACTGCTTGGCTGCTTTGGTGACTGTTTGAATGTTCGCACCTTTTATTTCAGTACCCTTTATGATAACTTCCGAGATAAGACCTCGCCAGACATCATCCCTGCTGTTGTACTTCCACGGGTAGAACCATATTGTCTTGATATCCGTTTTATCTTTACCTTTCCCCGTTTCGTTCCATTCTTTGATCAGCCCTTCGAGCCATCGCATCGCGCTTGTCTTGCCAGTGCCCCAGTCTCCGTAAATTGCAATTGTTGTTGGTGTGGCTGTATCTTTATGGCGGATTATATTGAACACAGGACCGAGTTTATAGCATAACTCGAAGCGGTCTGTAAATGCTTCGCCTTCTTCGAGTGGATGGTCACTGAGTACCGGCAGAACAGGTGTGCTTGCTACAAGTTTCCTGAATTGCTCCTTCATATCTTTGTCTTGCTTATTTTCTTTAGCCATATAATCCTCTTTTTAACATTTCGCCTGCGGCGGACAAGCCTTTGTAAATCTGCGTCAATCTGCGTATCTCTGCGGATAATAAACAAATTCTTCTTTTACGGCTGTCTTTATTATATTCCACAACAGCTTTTTTACTATAAAAGAGAATATTAATCAACAATAATTATCGTGCTTTGCCTGGAATTCTGAGTTCTGTACTACTATCCTTAAACTCCTTGTTTTTTATGCGTGTTTTTTAGAATTGAAGTTTATAACTTAGTGTCGGATATAAACTTACATTCTTGTTTGGGGCATTTAAATTTTTATTTTTGATATTGTTTAGGATTTAGAACTTAGAGTTTAGAATTTTGGTTGCGGCTATGCCGACTGGGCCTTTTTGCGGCGGTTTTATAGTTAAGTAACGTTATTATTTTGC
>CAZMPL010000560.1:0-1540 GCA_964567805.1 uncultured Pirellulales bacterium
GAATCACAAAAGGCTGCCTCGCGAAATACGCATCAATGGCAACCAGCGCAGATACCGGCGCAGTTTTGAAGTGGTAAAATTTGTATATGAAGTGTGCCGTGTACACCATAATAACAAAATGGTGTACACGGCACACAATACTTTTACTTCCCCTTTTTCCCCAATATTATTTTTGCTTTAATTTACTTTCTCAATTAGTCGATATATTATCATTCTTTTTGTTTACAAGTGAATTTACATCTATTATTAATATATAGGGGCTTTTATTATGAAACAGGTATTTATTGTAATTGGTAAATCAGGAAGCAGAAAATCTTCAACAATAAGGGCATTAACAGGTGCAGGGAGTGGACAAAAAGTTCTACAGATAAGAACGTCTCATAACGAAACAATAAACGTTTTTGTCTGCAACACTTCTCTACAGGAAGATAAGATTACACCTGAAAATTTCGTCCAAGAAGTTGAAAAACATCAAGAAAAGCCAGACTACATTTTAGTAGCTTTGCGAGATAAAGCTTCTCGAAACCTAAAATATCCAAATGCTGATGGATATATTTCTTATTTTAGAAACACAGGATGGGAAATTATCGGCACAGAACATCTTCAAATGGAACCTAAAATACCTGCTAATTACACTGCACACAGAATAAGAGAACGATTGAACTGGCTTTGATAATTAGTACTTCTTAATATTACAGCCTTAAAGTATGTTTGATATAGCAATAAGGAATTAATTGCAAAATCTACGTCATTTCTATATAATTATAACGTATCTTAACTGAAACAATATTTTGAGACATGTTATGAACATAGAACCGATATTAAAAGAATTTAAGCAGCAGGTAACTGAACTTTACGGACAGCGGCTAAAAAAGGTTGTGCTTTATGGCTCTTATGCGCGCGGTCAGGCTAATGATGAAAATTCAGATATTGACTTGGCCGTAGTGCTGAAAGGGACAGTTGAGCCATGCGAAGAAATTAACCGGATGGCTGATATATTTACGGATTTGAATCTTGAGCATGATATTCTGATAGCAGTATATCCGGTCTCCGAGAGTAATTACGAAAAACTCCATAGTCCCTTACTTATCAATGTCCGCAAGGAAGGTATTGCTGTATGAACCAGATAGACGCACTTATTGAAAAGGCTCATAGATATTTGAAAAGTGCTAAGCTATTAATTGATGACGGCGATTATGACTCCGCAGTCTCGCGTTCATATTATGCAATGTTTTATTCTGCTGAAGCGGCCCTGCTTAAAAAACAAATGACTTTCACTTCACACAAAGCTGTTATTTCTGCTTTTGGGCAATATTTTGTGAAAACAGGGATTTTTGGTAAGCAAATGGGAAAAAACCTGAATATTATTTTTGGAGAGAGACAATTAGGTGATTATGAATCTAATTTCTCGATCTCAGAAGATCAGGCACTCAATACATTTAATAATGCTCAAAGATTTGTTGAACAAATAGAAGAATGGCTCAAATCACATTAATAGAATGAATAATATCAAAAATAATTGCTGGTATATTGCCGGATT
>CAZMPL010000561.1:0-1531 GCA_964567805.1 uncultured Pirellulales bacterium
ACATCAGCAGCACCGATTCTATTGGAACAAACAGTTGGGCGTGGTTTACGTTTGATGTGGCGTGAACCTGAGTTCAGGGAAACAAGGGATGAAAATATTGAATTGCTTCTCAAGAAGAAAAAAGAACCGAAAAACTATATAGATATTTTGAGCATAATTGAACACCCGGCTTTTATAGATTTCTATGATGAGCTTATAAAAGATGTCGCAGTTGTAGAAGATGAGCCTAAGGGTAAAGAGGGAGTTTTAGGTGATATTATAAATGTTGGTTTAAAGGCAAATTATAAAGACTACGATTTATTTATTCCAATAATCCTTATTGATAAAGAAGAAAACCTTGTGCCTATGGAAATTTCGATAGATAAAATGTCGCCTTTTGAATTATATGATTTTGATAAGCTCAAGGCAATGATACCAAAAAAAGGTGACGTATTTTTTTCAGAGGAAATAACAGTCAAGACAAGATTTGGAGATTATGAGGTCAGACCAGATATTTTTAATTCGCTCAGCTATAATGAATTTATCGGGAAAATCGTTAGGGCTGTAACCGGCATTGTAGCGAAAGTAGGCGTGAGAAAACAGAAACAATTTCCAGTAATGCAGATACATCAGGATAAAATTGCACGGGCAATAGATATTTTTATCAGGTCGAAGCTTTTCAAGCTGGAATTCGATCCATTTACTGATAATAACTGGAGAGTATTGTTGCTCGCACAAAGCGGAATTGCAGAGCATGTTATAAAGGAAGTAAGCAGAGTCATTTATGATTTGCAGAACAATATTGATATTTCTGAAGCTGTCGTTGAAAAGAAATGGTTCTCCGATGTCCAGTCATTGAGAATGAGGGAAAAGTATTGTCTTGATATAGTGAAAACGATATATGAAAAACAGGCATATCCATCCAATAAGGGCGAGCTTGAAAAGAATTTTATGGAATTCTGCGATACCGACTCAAACGTGGAAGCTTTTATCAAGATTAATGAGCATTATCATACTTTTTCACAAATACACTATGTACGGGATGATGGTATGCTTGTTCCTTACAATCCTGATTTTCTGGTAAAAACAAAAGAGAAAATGTTTATTATCGAAACAAAGAGTCAGGAGCATCTTAGTAATGAAAATGTCAAACTTAAACGATTAGCAACGTTGGATTGGATTGAAAGAAGAAATGAATTAACGCCTGATGATCGAATGGGGGTAATTTGGGAATATGTTTTGTTAGGGGAAAAAACGTTTTACAATTTGAAGGATAAAGGAGCTTCAATTACGGAAATATTCGAGTATGCCAGAATAACCAAAAATAAAGTTGAGGGTGTTTTGTTTTAGGTGAATATAAATCAACTTTTTTCTCTTTGCAGCTTTTTCGTAAGTGCCTTGGGTGCGGAAAATGGTGCGCTGGCACGCACCTCCCTGGGAGCCCGAGGGGCCTACGTTTTAAAATATCTGTGCTAATCTGCGTTAATCTGCGGTTAAAAATTATACGATATTTTCTTCCTCTTGCGGATTTTTATTGGTTATAATATGGCAA
>CAZMPL010000562.1:0-1522 GCA_964567805.1 uncultured Pirellulales bacterium
AACTTTCAAAGCAATTATTCAATACAGGAAAAGTATATAGATTTTATTATATACCCGCTTGATGGTTTTTGCTATTTTTGTGTAATTATTTTATTTGAACTGGTTACTTGAATTTGAAAATAATTGAAAAAAGAAAAAATCTTTGATATTTTTAACTTTTCGAAGTTTCAGCAAGTTTGATGAGACCGAGGTTGGACATTTCTTTGAGAAGTTTATCTTTTTCTATTGGCTTGATAAGGTAAGCTTCACAACCTTCTCTGAATGACCCTATAATATTCTGGGAATCACTATGAGAAGTAGTCATAATTATTTTTACGCTATCGAAACCGCCGATTCCATGTTCGTCTTCTATCTGGCGAATTGTTTTAAGTGCTGTGCGGCCGTCCATATTGGGCATCATAATATCAAGACAAATCAGGTCATAAGGCACTTTATTATCCAAAGCGCAACGAAAAGCTTCAATTGCCACATTGCCATCGACAGCAATATCGCAATCGCCATAATTGGAAAGGTATATTTGTATCAGTTTACGTGAGGTGAAATCGTCTTCTGCAATTAAGATTTTCATAATAATCTCCTAATCGGCATTATAATTGTGGTTTCCGGTTTACATTTGTTTTAAAAAGTATAGCTTAATTTATATCGGTAATTTATGAATTGGTATTTATTAAAATACGTTAAAAAAAGATATCTTATAGAATTCAGAATATAAGCAGCTGCTTTTTATGGTTTTGTTTTTTTATAATTATTAATGCTCTTTGTTCTTCGAAGGCAATATTGAAAATATCTAAAAACGTAAAATTACTGTAACTTCCTGTTGTATATATAATAATGTTAATTTTTTATATGAGCCATTTCCTTGCTTGAATATTGTTCTTTGAGAGGTATAATCTACATATAAGTTTAATAATATTAAAATTATAATGAAAAATCATTTGGGTAGAATGGATAAAGGATTAAATACAATACAGCTTGGGGATTGCATAGAGCTACTAAAAAAAAGCAAAAACATAAGCCCAAAGCTTATATTTGCAGATACTCCTTTTAATATCGGATATGATTATGAAACTTATCAGGATAATCTTGAATATGAGAATTATGTGAACTGGACATCATACTATAAAGAGTGAAAGAAATGTGCTTAAATAACATTAATCAAACTCAAGAAAATGATGAAAAAATAAAATGGCTTTGCGATGAATGTAATAAACAGATTGGATGGATTACAAAGGACAAATATCGATACGGTCTTACAATTGATAGCTTTGCTGTAGAAGAAGACACTGGCCGGGAACTGTGTCCAGATTGTTTTAGAAAAACCCCAGAAGGAAGAGAATATTTATAACTTCACGAAACTAAAATGTCCGAAAAGCACGAAAACTATTATACCTTGAATTTATTGGGATATGGATTAGCAAAATTTGAAATGGATTTTGTTAATTTCATGGGATTTCAAACAAAGCAATCTTTATATAGATATCTTGTCAGTATTGGTGTTGCTGATACTGGGAGTGTTGTAAAA
>CAZMPL010000563.1:0-1518 GCA_964567805.1 uncultured Pirellulales bacterium
CATACGATACGCCGTGCGATTGCCCCGCTGATTTGTTTTACAATCAATTTATCGTTCGGACATGAGGTTCTTACCAGTTGAAGTTCGTTGGATTCATTTACCCTGCTTGAATCAGAATTCAGAGCGTTTTTGTACAGGCCTTTTTTGTATATGATTTTTTCAACTTTCACATTACAGGGGGCTCGATTGATATGAACATTGAAAATGCTTAGAAAAATACCGATTTTTATAGCTGGCGTGCCAATAACTTCATTATCCTGTATGGTTTCAATCTCGGTAATTTGCCCGTCGGCGGGTGATAATAAGAGGTTTTCATCGGAAGGACAATCACGTTTTGGGTCACGGAAAAACGCAAGTGCCCAAATTAACACAATAGCCAAAATAAGTTCCAGAATAAGAATAAACCAGGGAGGAATTACTTTGATTCCGAATAGCGCAATACAAACCATCCCTGCCAAAATAACTGCAGGAAAAACAACTACCTGAGGCAAACCATATTTTGTTAATGGAATTTTCACATGCGTATGATAATAATTTTATCCGCATTCTTCAATAAAAATAGAAAAAGGCCGATCCTGTGGTACCGGCCTTTTGAAGGAGGGTGATGATTTATGATCAATTTTTAATAATTTTAAACTTAAGGTTCTGGTCCAAATTTAATATGCCAGTCCCTTACTACTATAATAGACGTTATAATAAGAAAATAGTTGCACTTTTTTTGATAAAATCTTTAAATTTATACATGATTTTTTAAGAAAATTGCTATTTTTAAGCCATTTTTCAAATTAATTGCGCACAGCGCAACGTTTTTTGATGCCTATGCGTACAAATATTCTTCCTATTTTTACCCAAAAACCTCATTTTGTTTAGCATTCCAAATCAACCTCTTATATGAACTTGTAATATAGTTTAAATCTATTTTTGAAAATAATAATATATCAATAATCTTATCAGATGTACTTACCCGATGTTAATATAGGGTTGTTTTGCCCTGCCTTGACTATATTGTATATCGTATGTAGTATTACTTTATGAATAAATCAGAAATTTTTAGGATACCTCTCTTTATTCTGTTTTTCAGTATAGGAGCGTCAGCACTGGGTCTGTCAGTGCTTTGTGATGATTTGATCAAGTACTTTCGCGATGTCCAGTTGAGAGAATCTGCTCACGAAGACATCGAAAAGCTTAAAATTTTCAATGCTGATTATGGCGATTTACTGGAAAACATAGAAGAAGATCCGAATTTTATTAAACGTATCGCTCCTGTAGTGAGCGGCAGTGAATATCAGGACGCCAACGCAGCTTATCCAAAAGCAACCGCAAAAGAGCTGGCCGCCGCAAGGGAAGCGTTTGGTGACCCGGTAACGCAAGATATCGAACCGGTAATCCCACTCTGGTTAACCAGGTGCAGCGAGCCGCAAAAAAGAATGACACTTTTTTTCTCAGGTATAATTTTAATTCTGATTTCCTTTGTATGCTTCAGGCCGCTTAAGTTATAATGAAAAAGCTTTTTTAAAA
>CAZMPL010000564.1:0-1503 GCA_964567805.1 uncultured Pirellulales bacterium
TTACGATATACAATTCCGCTGATATGACACTTGCCCGCGAGAGCCGGTCACTTACTCTAAAGAAAGGTACGAACGAATTGCAATTCTCATGGGAAAATACGCTCATTGACCCGACGAGTCTTGATATGCTTCCAAAGGAACATGCAGGTGAAATTGATATTGCAAATTTGACTTTTCCGCCGCGAGTAAGGAATTTAGGCTTGTGGAACATCAAGAGCGAATTCTCAGGCAAGGTTCCGATTGAGATAACATATCTTACAAGCGGCCTGTCATGGCGTGCGTTCTATATGGGGACACTTACCGAGAACGAAGAAAAGATGCGTTTGCAGGGCTATGTACGTGTTACAAATAACTCCGGCGAAGATTACGAAAATTCCCAGGTAAGACTTATCGTTGGACAAGTCCATATGCTTGATCAGATAGCAGATCTTGCGCAGAGGCAATATCCGTATGATAGACCAGGTATAGTTTTTGATCAAGGACACTTTGTGACAGTGGCAGCTGCACCAACTATATCAGTTACAAATGGTGCAGTAGCTTTGTTTGATTTAGCAGATGAAGAAATGATGCGTAAGCCAAGAGAAATCGTTAAAGAAGGACTCAGCGAGTATTTTCTTTATACGATAGAAGGTAAAGAGACAATCGAGAACGGCTGGTCGAAACGGATGATTAGTTTTGATAAAGAAGATATTCCAGTAGTGAACCTTTATAAATATGAAGAAGAGCGATACGGTAATTCTGTAATTCGTTTTCTAAGCTTTTCCAACGATGAAAAACATGAACTCGGCGAAACACCAATCCCGGGCGGAATGCTTAAAGTTTATCGCAATGTAGATAAAGATGGCCATTTGTCTTATGAAGGCCAGTCCGATTTTAAGTATATCCCGGTTAATGAAGAAGTTGAGCTTAACCTTGGTGCAGTAGCTAACGTAGTAGTTGAACCAAAGATAATGGACTTTAAGACAGAAAATTATAGATTTGATTCTGATAGTGTCATAGGCTGGGATGAAGTTCGTACGTTTGAAATAGAGGTAAGAAATACCCGTGACATTCCGGTTAAGGTCGAACTCAAACGTAATTTCTCAACTCAGTTCTGGCAGATTACTGGTAATGATGATTACGAAAATTACGATTCCGATACAATCAAGTTCACACTCGAAATGCCACCTGCATCGAAACAGACTATCAGCTATACCTTGCGAACCTTCCATGGAACAAGAGAGGATAATGCTCCAAAACGGAATATGTAAGGAATAAATTATATGAAACAAATATTCATATTAATAATAATACTTGTAACAACTATTTCAGTTTATGCCAAAGTAGATTTAGTTACTTTGCCAGACAGAGATACGGTTCAACTTACGATATACAATTCAGCGGATATGACACTCGCCCGTGAGAGCAGGTCACTTACTCTGAAAGAAGGTAAGAATGAACTGCAATTCTCATGGGAAAATACTCTCATAGATCCGACAAGTCTTGATATGCTTCCAAAAGCAC